>NZ_QJOT01000012.1:0-153359 GCF_013393165.1 Paenibacillus sp. 79R4
GTATTAGGCACGCCGCCAGCGTTCGTCCTGAGCCAGGATCAAACTCTCCAATAAAGTGTTACTCATTGAAAAGAGCGATTAGCTCATTTTGAATCTGACTTATTTCTTAGATTTCACTTGACGTGAAACCCGCTCACTCGTTGTTCAGTTTTCAAAGATCAACTTCGTTTTTAGCGTCGCTGCGTTCTCAGCAGCAACTCTTATAATATATCATGTCCAGATCATCAATGCAAGCATTATTTTTCTTTTCCTTTTTAGAAGCTGTCAACAACGCTTCAAATTAACGACCGGACTAATAATGTACCACGGTTATTCGCCCATTACAACACGTAAAATATTCCAATTCCTCTAAATAGCTATCCACCAAAACACACCGAATTTATCGATGAGATTAGAACAACACGGATTCCAATCACAAGAGCCGATGGGATCAATGACAGTGCCTCCATTGCTCAGTACATTATAAGCTTTGCGGACGGCTTCCTCAGTTCCCATATCGTATACATTAAATGCCATGGTCTGCCAAGTTGTTTTTTTATGAACATCGCAATCTTTTGGCGCTTCACTCACTGCCATAAACAGCTCGCCATTTAAAGTCAATTCACAATGCGCATAAGCGTTCTGTGTTTCATCCTTAATCTCCAGGCTTTTCTCTAATCCAAATGCTGAACAATACCTATCAACCGCTTCGATACTTCCCCTTACATATGCTTGTGAGCTTATTTTCATTCTTCCTCTCCCTTCGATTATTTTCAATTCTCTTAAACACAAAATATTCCATATTCGTTATTATAACTCTATTATACAGAATCGGGCCCAAATCCTGGTGTTAATTTTGATACAGTTAACTGTTCACTAAGGCCAAAGTATTCACAGAAACTCACGATCCGACTCCATTTGGAAGGATCCACATCATTCGAGTTCACATCCATAAGAAGGGAATCTTCTATATGAACTTTTTCGATGCGTACTTCAATAGCAACCAGCGAGCTTGGTTCTTCGAATGGATGTAATCTCCACAAACCTGGCTTCCAGATGGACGAGGCACTCTTTGACACGTGGTGCATGAACTAGCTGTGTTGAAAGAGAGGTTAGCCATGCGGCGCCAAAATTATCCGCTTCGTACCTATAACCTCTCATTGCTTTGAATTCTGACACCGGATTTTGCCCCTTTAATAGAGTCAACCGATCAATTGCAAGAGTTGAACCGACGGGATGGAAGATTAAGTACACATTCGCCCCCCAAGGATCAAATTTTGAAAAAACCAAATGAAAGGCAGCTAATCCGAAACGATATACGCAATCGTTGTAATTATCCATAAATGAGCCGGATAGAAAACATAGAAGAAATACTTCGCAAATCTAGAGTTGCTTCCTCTTTTACCATTATATATATACAAAAACGGGATAACGAAGATAAACATGAAGTCCGAATTAAATGCCAGCATTTCGATTGTTGTTAACACATCTCCGTAATTTACAAATGACATCAAGAACAAAATAAGCGATAAACATAAATAACCAATATTTCTGTATTTGTTTTTACCGTAGGTGAAATAGGTTATAAGCATAAACGGTAGAATGACCATGCCGCCTTCAGCTATCAATATTCCGACCGCCAGCAAAACAACGGAGCAGATGAACCCCCATATTTTATTATTAATTCGGGTTAGTACTGTTAGCATGAATACACCGATAGCCAAGGTTAAAAATATGTTGTTATGAATGGCAATACCGCGATCCTCAAACATTAAGTTCAGCACATAGTTGCCTGCAAACATCATGACTGCCCATGAGAACAATCTTGTAAAATACTTTCTCAGATTGCTAGTATACATGAAACCTTCCACAGCGATATAAGCAAACCATACTCCAACCACTCTTGTGACAACATGGAAGATCATTACCCAAATTCCAGGTATAAAATAAGCGATATGATCCAGCACCATTAAACACGCCATAATTAATTTAATTTGAAATCCGTTAAGCCTCATTGTTTGCATATTGATCTCCTTTCTCCCTCTTTCCTCCTTATTGTTCTATATCGATTATAGTGATCTATGTAAAATCTTACGATCTACCCAACTTACACTAACATTACTTATTTGTAATAAAACATGTTATGGCCGTAAATCCCTTTGCTACATAAAAAAAGACGCAGTTTCCTACGTCCATCTTAAATACAAATATTTGATTAACTAGCTTCATTTATTTAGCTTTGCGCATTCACTTCGGTTTCTTTATATTATTTCCGCAAAATCTTCTCCATTGCTTTTCCCTTGGCTAACTCATCGATCAGCTTATCCAAATAACGAATTTCCCGCATCGTTGGTTCTTCGATGTCTTCCACACGGACACCACAGACCACGCCTTTGATCAACTTCCGCGAAGGATTTAGTTGGGGAGCATTCGCAAAAAAAGTCTCAAAGTCCGTCGTTTGTTCCAGTTGCCCTTCAAACTCTTCCTGGCTATACCCTGTCAACCAACGGATAATTTCATCAACCTCTGCTTTCGTACGCCCTTTTCTCTCCGCCTTCGTAACATAATGGGGATAGACACTTGCAACACTTGTTGTGAAAATCCGATGTTTGGTCATGATTTGTCCTTTCCGTTCTATGCTTAGTTCTTAGTTCATAACTATCACGAATTTGTCTCTATATCAATGTTACTTCCTTCCGAAAGCTCCAATTCTTCCATCCCAAATCAACTTCCGACCTTCAGACTTACCATGACATGACTTATAGAAGTGCAGTGGAACAGTAAGGGTCTGCCGACAACTTCAAGACCAGACTTGGCCAAACAATAACGCTAAATTTCTATTTCGTCTCGGTAGCAACGCTATAGCCTTTACATATGTCGTACAAGCAAAATCAACATAGATCAATAACAGCTAATGGGATGCCTATACTCGTTTAATACCTAGGCTGTAGTAGAGAATCTGAACTTAATTTTCGGGTTCCTCCACCCCATCATGCTCCTTGCTGTCAAATTCATCAAGCAGCGCACGCACTTCATTTGTTGACTTTGTATTCATTAGGTTATTTCTTAATTCACTTGCCCCTCGGAATCCGCGGACATAGATTTTGAAGAAGCGTTGAAGCGGGCTGAACGAACGTGGTTTCTGTCCCGAATACTCATCATAGAGATCCAGATGCAGCCGCAGCAGACCCAGCAATTCCTCACTGCTATGTTCCTTCGGCTCCTTCTCAAAAGCAAATGGATTATGAAAAATACCGCGCCCGATCATAATGCCATCCACACCATATTGCTCGGCGAGCCTCAGTCCGGTCTGACGGTCCGGGATGTCCCCGTTAATGGTTAGCAGAGTATCAGGGGCCACCTCATCACGAAGCTTTTTAATCTCCGGTATCAGTTCCCAGTGAGCATCTACTTTACTCATTTCCTCTCTTGTACGCAGATGAATGGACAGATTCACAATGTCTTGCTTCAGGATATGGGTTAACCAGCCGCACCATTCGTCTATGCTGCTGAAACCGAGCCTGGTTTTTACACTGACGGGCAATCCCCCGGCTTTGGCAGCCTGGATGATCTCCGCTGCGAGTTCGGGACGGCAGATCAGCCCGCTTCCCTTCCCGTTCTCTGCTACATTTGCTACAGGACAACCCATATTAATATCGATGCCCTTGAATCCTTCTTGCGCCATGCCGATGCTCATCTGACGGAAGTATTCCGGCTTATCTCCCCAGATGTGAGCCACAATGGGCTGTTCATCCTCTGTAAAAGTCAGACGCCCGCGCACAGCCTGGTTTCCCTCCGGGTGACAATAACTCTCTGTATTCGCAAACTCCGTAAAAAACACATCCGGTCTGCCCGCCTCACTGACGACATGGCGAAAAACAACATCCGTCACATCTTCCATCGGCGCCAGTATAAAAAAAGGCCGTGGCAAATCACGCCAAAAATGTTCTGTCATATCAAAAACCTCTCTATCAATACCAGGATAAATCTTCATCCCGAAAAATAAAAACTGCAAAAATGGGCTGTTGCTATTGATAATAACAACGGCATGGAACCTTTGTTAATGATTAACTCAAGTGCAGTGATGCTACGCTCTCCACATGCACCGTATGCGGGAACATATCCACTGGCTGCACCTCAACGGTGCGGTAGCCGCCGTCTTCCAGTACACGCAAATCCCGTGCCAACGTGGACGGATTGCACGATACATAGACCACTCGCTTCGGCTTCATTTCGAGTATCGTCTCTAACAGACGAGGATCACAGCCTTTGCGCGGCGGGTCGACGACGATGATGTCGGCTTCGACACCTTGCTCCTTCCAGGCCGGGATGACATCCTCGGAGGCACCGACCTCAAAGGTTACGTTATTCATGCCGTTCAGCTCCGCATTGCGACGCGCATCTTCAATCGCTTCCGGTACAATTTCGACTCCATATACTTTAGCGGCATGCTGCGCCAGGAACAAGGAAATGGTGCCGATTCCGCAATAAGCGTCGATTACCGTCTCTTGGCCGGTGAGTCCGGCATATTCTACAGTTCTCCCGTACAACAACTCGGTCTGCACAGGGTTCACTTGATAAAAAGAACGCGCCGAGATGGCGAACTTCACATCTCCGATATAATCATAGATCGTCTCACGCCCCCACAGGACGCGGGTGACATCGCCAAAGATGACATTCGTCTGTCTCTTATTCACGTTCTGACAAATGCTCGCGACCGCTGGAATTTCATTGCGGATCGCTTCGGTCCACTCCTTGACATGGGGAATCTTGTCCCCATTCGTCACTAGGACGAGCATCATTTCGCCCGTACGGAAGCCTACCTTCACGACAACATGGCGAAGCAAACCATGTCCGGATTCCTCATCGTAGGCAGTGATGCCAAGACGACGAGCGATCTCCTTCACTCTAGCAACTACAGCGTCATTACTCTCATGCTGGATGAGACAGGTCTCCATGTCGATGATGCGATGGCTGCCACGGGCATAAAAACCGCCGACCAAGGCCCCATCCGTCACACCAACAGGTACTTGAGCTTTGTTGCGATAACGCCATGGTTCAGACATTCCCAGGGTCGGAAGCACCTTAATAGGATCAACTTGCTTCGCCAGGCCCGTTCCTTCAGAGTTCCAAGCATTCTTTCGCTCATCTGGCACTGCAGAGCTCTCCTCTTCCTTCGCTACCGTCAGTTTCCCGATCCGCTCCAGGGCATCTACGACATGCTGACGCTTCCACTCCAATTGGCCCGAATAGCTCAAATGTTGAAGCTGGCAGCCGCCGCATTGATGATAGATCGGGCAAGGCGCTGCTACACGCTGCGGACTGGTCTGAAGCAGCTCTAGCAGCTTGGCGTAACCATACTGCTTCTTCGTCTTCAGCACCTTGACCCGCGCTTGTTCACCCGGGAGTGCCCCTGCGACGAACAGCGTGTAGCCTTCGGTACGGCCTACACCCTCACCGTCATGGTTCATCCCGATGATGTCGATCATTACCTCGTCATTCTTGGCAACCGGTAATCCGGCTAGCGCTTCCTTATTACCTGTATCCGCTGCCTTCCTGCCTCTTGCCCGATCCCGCTGTTTCCTCATGGCTACCGCTTCACTTCTTTCCACTTAAGTCTAAGTCTATTTCATGTTACGACGTACACTCTCTCACTTCATGCAAAACCCCCGCCAATAAGGCAGGGGAACGCTGATTCCAGTTTCTAACGAAACTGGGTATCGTTATTTGGAACCCAAAAAGCTTCTGCAAATTTTAACGAAACTAGGTAGCGCTATTCGCTCAAATCAGGAGCTTAAAGCCCCTATTTCTCCCTAATAACGATCCAGAGTTTCGTTAGATTAAAATTGCCGCTATTAATGCGGAAATAGCGATCTGTAGTTTCGTTAGAGCTTCAAACGATTGGTTAACTTCGTTAGAGCTTCAAACGATTAGCTTCCATCGTTAAGGCTTCAAACGCCTGCCTAACGGTCATATCCGCAAACGAACCACGCTTAAATCTTCTTCTACTCATGCGAAAAAATATGCAAATGCCGCGGCAAAATCTCGAAAACGCCTGGAAGCTCGCCGCCAAGCTCACCGTCCAGGTTGAGCAAGACATGTCCTGGGGAGGTAACCTCCATCCGTTCGGTCTTGAAGTACATAATTCGCGGATCATTGAAATGATCGCCGCGCAATGCCATGCTGACCAGGCGGATAAACTCCGCCAGATTGCATTTCTTCACGGCAATGACATCAAGCAAGCCGTCATCGATTCTGGCGTCCGGCGCCAGCCGCTCGAAGCCGCCAACCGAGTTGCTGTTCGCGATCAGGAACATCATGAACTCGCCCTCTACCTCGCCGATCCCTTCGGCACGGATAACCAGCTCCGTTGGCGAGAGATTGATCATCTTCTCGATACCCTTCATGTAATAAGCCAATTGACCGATCATCGTCTTCAGACGGCTTGGAACCTCATAGGTTAATTCCGTTAGCGAGCCGCCACCAGCAATATTAATAAAATGTCGTCCGTTCACCTTGCCGATATCAATCGGTCTCGTCTTGTTCTCAATCACCAGATCACAGAAATCTTCCCAGCGCTTCGGAATTTTCATGGCCCGCGCGAAGTCATTGGTCGTTCCAAGCGGAAAAATACCTAATGGCGGCAAATCATCATACCCTGCCATCCCGTTCACGACCTCGTTCAGCGTCCCATCGCCGCCGGCAGCAATAAGAATGTCATAGCCACGCTGCACGGATTCAGCGGCCTCACGTGTAGCATCGCCGTCTCCCGTCGTCGCATGACAAGACGTCTCTATACCGGCCTGGTCCAACCGATCCAGAATAGATGGGAGCAATCTCCGCATTTCTTCCCTTCCGGAAGTAGGATTATAGATAAGCCTAGCTTTTTTCATTACTTGAACGCCACCTGTTTATCATAATTTCAATGATCCCATTATATTCAATATCTGATAAGATATCCAGCGGGACAACCTGGAATGCGGCAACAAAGCCTCCCCCAGATAATGATAAGGTAGTCCCTCAAGACGAGTTGGAATCACTGTACCGGTGAAGTAGCCCTTACTCAAAAAAAGCGGAGCAACGATCACCTCATAGCCCCGCTCCTCCTGCCAATAGCTTACTTTGCTGCGCAAGCTATCCGGACTAAGAAGCGCATAATCCGCATGAGCCAGCCCGCCAAGGCGGCCAACACGCGCGGATAGTCCTGCGATCCCCCGCTCCCAGCGCTGCCGGAAACCCTCATGCCGGCTGCCATGGCCAACGAGAAGCAGCACCTCCCGCTCCGGCCAGCTCGATAGCTCCTTCACCTTATCCCAGACGATCTCGGCCACGATCGGATCGTCGTCGATGGGATCGCCAAAAAACACGCGGACAGATAAAGAAAAAGGCTCTAAATCCGTTTCCTTCTCCGGCGTGCTCTTCATGCCAAGTGCATATGAAATCTCATCGATATGAGTACTGCCCGACGAGACAAATAACGGGATGACAATAATATCTGTCACTCCCCAAGCTTCCAGCTGATCGATTCCATCTTGAATCAGCCGTCCTTCCACAATCTCCAGGAAGGAGGATACGATTGGAATATTGGCCTGCAGTTCACTCGCCGCACCTGCAACCGCTTCGTCGACGAAGGCTACCCAGTCCGAGTCAGGGGACCCGTGACTAATAACAAGTACCCCTGGCTTCCCCGGAGAACTCTTTATATCACATGCCTCCTGACCGACCGTCCAATCCTGTGATGTCCCTGGCCCTGTCTTCACAATTACAGGTTGATGCGCTCAAGCGCCATTTTATACCCGTCGTTGCCATAATTAAGACAGCGCTTAACGCGTGAAATCGTTGCCGTACTAGCTCCAGTCTCAGCTTCGATCTGATTATATGTAGAACCCTTGCCAAGCATTCTCGCTACTTCCAGACGCTGGGAGAGCGATTGTATTTCGTTAACTGTACAAAGATCATCAAAGAAGACGTAGCACTCCTCAACATTCTTTAAAGAAAGTATCGCTTCAAACAATTGATCGATCGTCTTATCATTCAACTTCTTAAGTTGCACTGAATCATCATCCCCTACCGTTACTGTACCACACCACCATTGTACCCGAGTAAGGTCATCTTTTTCAAGCATTAACGATTTCACGCATCACAGAAAGAACGCCCATTTTCCGCAAATGCCCACAAAACCGGGACATTCGTCCAGACGAAAATCTGGGTAGATACATACATTGTATTATTGCAAATGCCTATTTACTAAAGAATTATCCTAGTCACACTAACGGTTTATATGCATAACCAGGAATGGGAGAAGCGCCGGAGGCTGCTGCCCACCTCCTGACACAATACTATGTAAAGGAAAGTGATATGATGCCGCATTACACTCCTCCACGGCGAAGTGCGACGCCCCCTTCGTATCCCTACTCGCACAATTATCCAGGGATTACGCCGTATGATTCCGATCCATCCGAGATCGTCGAGGCTTCTGCGCTTGTTCCTTATTCACAGCCGACCGATCCGCTCCCCGCTGCTACCAATTCGGCAGCCAAGGCTGGAGGCGGATTCTCCATCCCGAATCTGGGCGATCTGAAAGGCATGATCGACCGCATGGGTGGAATCGACGGAATCGTCGCCACCATGGGCAAGGTACAAAAAATTATGCAAACCGTTCAGCAATTCGCGCCAATGGCTAAAATGTTCACCAGCCTGCTTCCAGGATCCAAGGGCAAGGGCGGCAATAGCGACGACAATTTAGACGAATACAAACCGCGCCGCAAAGGAAGCGGAAGGAAGAGCGGAAGGAAAGGCAGCAAGCGCCCGTCCTCCCGTCCACGCAGCGGCAAGGCACCTGCCAAACGCCGTCGTTAAGTTCAAACTCCCGCAGAGCAGTAAATTTATGGGCGCAGGGCTGTCGAGAGGTCTCGGCAGCTATTTTTCTTGGCCTAATCGTAATATAGACAAGGATCCCCATCCGCTTCATCACGGAATTGAGGTCCTTGCCCCACTCTAATACCTGTGGTTGGCCCGAGAGTGCACCGTCTTCCAAGGGGTCCGGGCAACCCTTCCTCGCCGAGGTACTACGACTCGACGTCTCCTTCTAGGAAGTGCAGCTCTGGCAGGAGACGAATTCCATCCTCCGCGTTCAGGCGACAATCGATTTCTTGGCTGCACCGATGCTGTCCGATGCATGCGACGTAAAGAATATGATCGTAAAGTCTTGTGTCTTCGAGCCAAGCCAAGTCGTCTTCCTGATTTCTGCAATACCTTCAGCTTCGTCAATCTTCTGGACTTTTTAAGCCTCCATGATCTCTTCATCCGCTTCATCCGCGATCTTTCTATAGAGTGACGACGCCGGGGCGGATGCCCTCCATGATGGCTCCCGACATGTTCCAGGGGCAGCAATTGATTATCCTCCATGGGATCAAGCAGCCCTGCAAAATACGATTTCGGCAGTCTCCACGGGGTCTGATTCAGATATTCCTGATACAGGGTGAAACCCGGTGACACGGGTTCCCACCACTTCGCCCCTCCGGCAAAGTGTACAATTCTATGATTAAAGTCCAGATCCGGAATATTGATAATAAAAATATTGAAATTCCCATCCAGCTGTAAATAGTTGTCACCGTAAAGGTGATTGAGTACATCCTGGTCCGGCAGGCTCGTGCTGGGGTGCTGCCGAAGGAAATCCTGCATCTTCACATACCACTCCGAATTTTGGCGAATATTGTCCAATTCAAATACGATTACGCCCGAATTGAAGTAAGTATCCGGATTAAATCCTAAGGGGAGAAGAACGTCAGCGAGCCCTGCGGCGCCTAAATCTCGGGCCGCAGCCAGATAGCATCCGTTCAAATCGACATCCCACAATTCTTGAATATCGAGATTTACCAGCACATCGCAATCCAGATAGATTACTTTGCTGACATCCAGCAAAGAAGGCAGGAGCAATCGGTACATGCTGCCCCAAGTCCAGGAATTAACCGATTGGGCTCCCTCAACGGTTTCGGCCAAATCACGATCCAGGACAACAGAGTAGAATTTCACTGTATGATTATGATGTGTAACCAGTTGCTTGATTCGCAGCATGTTCTCCCGGGTCAACGACTCGTCATGAAGAATATGAACGTTAACTTGTGAACTTGTATTGTGGAAGACCGACGTCAGAACGACAGCGGCATGTTCTGCATAGCTTCCATCCTTATCTGTAAATGCCAAAGCCAATTCAACCATTTACGATGAACACCTCTCCCTGTTTTTTAGATAACCACGCAACTCACAACTGCCGTGCTTTTTACGCTCACGGTCTTTGGAGCCTGCGTTCCTACAGATCAAACGTAGATAGTTATTGCTCGGAACTAGGGATATCCTTGTCAACTTGCAGCAGCCTGTTTACCTCTTCTTGAAGATCATTCTTTAGATTTCCACGGTGCCCTGTAATTGCGAGAATGGCCTTAAGATAGCCAAGCGGGTCTCCCACATCATGCCAGCGGCCGTTGATCTCGCAAGTATAGACGGCCTCCCTGGCCAGGAGCCGATTCAACGCGTCGGTGAGCTGGATTTCACCTCCTACACCTGGCGGCTGATCTTCCAGAATATCAAAGATGGATGGCGTAAGAATATAGCGCCCTACCATAGCCAGACGCGAAGGAGCCGCACCCGGCTGGGGCTTCTCGACTAATTGATTGACATAGGCGAAAGCACCAACCAGTGGCTTGGCATCCACAATCCCGTATTTGGATACTTTCTCTTCGGGTACCGTCTGGACCCCCAGTATGGATGTCTGGAATCTGTCAAAGCCTTTGATTAACTGCCCCAGAGCCGGTGGCTCTGACTCGAAGAAGGTATCTCCAAGCAGCACGGCAAAAGGCTCTCCTCCGATAAACTTTCTGCCCACATGTATGGCGTGACCCAGCCCTTTACGATCAGACTGGCGGATATAATGAATGTCTGCCAGACCAGTAAACTCTCTCACCTTGCGAAGCTCTTCGAACTTTCCCTTCTGTTCCAGGAAGTATTCGAGCTCATGTGCAGAATCAAAATGGTCCTCAATGACCTTTTTCCCTTTGCCAGTGACAACCAGAATCTCTTCGATTCCGGCCGCCGCCGCTTCCTCGATAATGAATTGAATCGTTGGTTTATCAATAATCGGAAGCATTTCCTTGGGCATTGCCTTGGTTGCTGGAAGAAGCCGCGTTCCGTAACCTGCTGCCGGTATGATCGCCTTTCGAATCTTCAACTGGTCCTCCTCCTTAATGATGCAGTTGTATATGATGTCATCGTATGCCAGAGAAGCTTTTGAATAGTGGACATCTATCTAATTAGGCAAAAATAATTAAATGCCCGTCCAGCGCAGCCAAAAAAACGGTCACTTCCCGTCGAAATTGGGAAATGCCCGTTTTAAGTTGAAGCCATAAATGATGTTTAAAAATAGTGTGATCTAATCTGGGTCGTCAGTTTAATTAAAATGGTGAGCATACCGTATGTGAGGAGTGCATTGAATATATAGATGCCCAAATCTATAGAAGTGGTTAAGAAGAAGTTGTTGAAGATTTGAAAAGGACCCTCCGGAACTGTGAAGTTATGATAAGTAACAAATTTTAATGGAAAACCTAACTTGAATATTCGATCATCAACCTGGGTAACCCAAAGCAAAGACAACAACGGAATAATACAACTCCATAAGAACAGCGCCCTTTTCTTCATTTCTTCCCCTCCTTGGCACTATATATATCATACGCAGCGAGCCAAATAATGTTGCCAAACAGGACTGGCAGCCTGCTATTTGAACCAGCCTCGCCGCATGAAGCTGAATATCATCCAAATGCTGAGTATACCCATCAAGCTCAGTACGCCAAAATATCCATAACGCCAGTGCAGCTCAGGCATGTTCGCAAAGTTCATGCCATAAATGCCAGCGATGAGCGTCAGCGGCATAAATACACTGGTGATCACGGTCAGCGTCTTCATAATGCCATTCATCCGGTTAGAATTCAATGAGAGATAGGAATCGCGAAGATCCGCCGTCATCTCACGGTTGGATTCTACCATTTCCGACAGCTTCAGTAAGTGATCGTAGATATCCGAGAAGTAGGCGCCAGCTTCCTTCTGCGACTGAATATGCTTCGAATTGAGGATATGGTACATAAGATCGCGCATCGGAATGATCGTGCGACGCAGCTTGAGCAGCCTGCTGCGAAGATCGAAGACCTGGTTCATCAGCTGCTCAATCGATTCACGACTGCCCAGCTTCTCAAGCTCGTCCAGTTCATCCTCCACCGCATAGACACAAGGGAAATATTGATCGACCAGATTGTCGATGACCAGATAAGCAGCGGTAAAAGGGCCGCGCTCCCACATTTTTCGGTTCAACGCCCGCTTCTGAATGCTCTCCCAGGCTATATCGATCTCCTGAAGCTCCCGGTAATGAAAGGATACCAAATAGTTCTCGCCAATGAACAGATTTACCTCAATCAGCTCCAGCGTGTCCGGATCCAACGCGTGCAGAATAAGAAAATCATTATCCTCGTAGAAGTCAATTTTGGGACGCTGCATAACATGCAGCATACAATCCTCAATGGCTAATGGGTGGAATTGGAAGAAGGAATCCAGGAGCTTTGCTTCCTCCTCTGTGGGTTCACTGAAATCAACCCAGCTCCACAAAAAATGATGACTATTATGAATGTCTTCCAATGCAATATCCGTTTTTACCTGATGGTCATGCGTAATCCCCATCACACGAATCATTGTCCATAACCTCCCGCACATGCACTAGAATACAAAGAAGGCCAATCCTGCAGCAGATTGGCGTCATTGTTATTCGCTTTATCTTTTAGAACAATACAACATAGATCAGACCTGCAAGTACAGCTACGATTGGAATCGTAATCACCCAAGCGATAACAATTCGACCGGCTAGCCCCCAGCTAACTCCAGAGAACCGTTTCGCAGCGCCAACGCCAAGAATGGATGACGTAATAGCATGCGTAGTGCTGACAGGCAAATGAATCAGGGTCGCCCCGAAAATAACCGAAGCCGCCGAGATATCAGCTGCAAAACCGTTAATCGGTTCAATTTTAAATATTTTCGTCCCCATCGTCTTAATAATCTTCCAGCCCCCAAGAGATGTACCCAGAGCCATCGCGGATGCAGCAGCAATCTTAACCCATAGCGGAACTTCCATATGATCCTGGAATTTAGCCGTTACAAGCGCGAAGGTAATGATCCCCATCGCTTTCTGCGCATCGTTCGTCCCGTGCGAGAAGCTCTGAATCGCCGCGGTCAAGACTTGAACGGAACGGAAGCCTTTATTGACGGTATGCGGGCTTTTCTTGGCAAAGACCCATTTCAGAATCAACATAACAATGTAGCCAATCCCGAAGGCAAGGAACGGAGAAATGATCAGGGCTTCCACAATTTTTGTGAAACCGCCCCAGTTCAGCTTGTCCGGACCTGCGCCGACATACACCGCACCTGCCAACGCACCAATCAAAGCATGTGAGGAAGATGAGGGTATGCCAAACCACCAGGTAATCAAGTTCCAGATAATTGCCGCAAGCAGGGTAGCGATCAATACTTCCAGTCCATTATCCAGTGCGGCTGGGTTCGCTACACTGCCTCCGATCGTCTCTGCAACGCCCGTAAATAACAGGGCTCCGAGGAAGTTCATTCCGGCAGCCATCATAATCGCCGTCCGCGGCTTCAAGGCCCGGGTGGAGACCGATGTTGCAATCGCATTGGCTGTATCATGGAAGCCGTTAATAAAGTCGAAGCCTAACGCCAGTATGATAACAACGAAAATAATTATTAGACTCGTATCCATGTTTTTTTATTATTGCACAGATGGAATTTTTCTCTTTACAGGATCCGCGCAATTCCAACCTCCCGTATTTCGAATGAGTAGTTTAATCTTATGAATTGCGCATTATTATGGATTCAAGCATATTGGCAACATGCTCGCATGCATCTGTGGTGGTCTCGAGTCGCTCGTAGATTTCCTTCTTCTTGATCAGAGTGATCGGATCCGTTACCTTCGCAAATAGTTCATTAATGCAAATGCGGAGTAATTCATCCCCCTGATTCTCCAGGTCATTCAGACGGATCGTATATTCACGAATTGCCAACAGCTTCTTCTGCGACAGCAAGTGAATCGCCTTCTGAATCTCATAGGCAGAATTGCGCAGAATCTCGGCAAACTTCGTGATATGCTCGTCCGGCTCATGCAAATGATACATGAAGAAACGGGACGTTGTCGCTTCCAATCCGTCCATCACATCATCCAGTGTTGTCGTCAGACTCATGATATCGTCTCGTTCGATCGGAGTGATAAACGTCTTGTTGAGTTCAACGATAATCGTATGTGTGTAGTTGTCACACTGCGATTCAAGCTCTTTCATTTTTTTCGCGAATTGGTCTACGTCTTTAAATTCCGCAACCTGCTGGGCGAAATAATCGGCCGATTGTACAATCGTATCCGCCATGTTCTCCAGGGTTTGGAAAAAGATATCCTTCTTCTTAACTCGCATCTGGAATCCTCTCTTCTCTTTTACGTTTGTTATACCCCTTACACTCCTATTACTAACCCACAATATATTATCATAACTTGAGAGGGTATAGATCATTTTGTCGAAAACATTTCATCTATATAACTTATTTTTGCCCCAGTGTTCCCAGCTCTATCCTTAAAGCTCCAGATTCATCCAAAGGAACATCCAGATTGAGCCAATAAAGCCCTGTCATGACCAGCAATTATTCAAGCTTAATATGACTCTCGAAATCAGGTTTGTTAGGGACGATATTGAAGTATGTTTTACCTGGGTAAAAGGGAACCTCGACATTGTCCTTAATGATGCGAATCACGTCATCCGCCTTGCGAATCCAGGTGCCACGAATGACTTTGCCATTTTGCAGCAGGATCGCATCCCCGCCCATCTCCAGATTAATGCTGAGATGCCCGATATCATCAAGCACCTTATGATCCGTACCCAGAATGACCACGTTCGTGCAGGTCAGCTGTTCCCCGGTGTCCAGGTCCTTGTGCGGCTCGCCATTAATAAAGCGCTTGTACAATTTGCTCTCCGCATCATATACATAGGATACCTTATATTTTTCAAGCTGAAACTTAACCTCCACAGACGTTGCCGGATCCCCTTCTCCCGGATCACTCGAATCGCGGAAAGGGTAGGTAGGAATCTCGGTATCCTGGGTCGAGTATTTCCGTTTATCAGCACCTTCGAGCAGCTTCTCTACATTGGAATATAAATTATGCGGTGCTTTTCGCGATTTATCTCTCCAGAAATAAGGTCCCGCATTCGTAATCTCGTCCAAATCTTCCTTGTGCTGGCGCTGTAAAATAGCAAAAGCATCGTTGCTGGCTCCGGCATGAACCGTAATCCCATGGTAACTTTCGCCAAGTTCGATCATATAAGGACGTATACTGCGGATTGGACCAACCTTGGCTACTTCGCCACCGCTTTGAAATATGGCCACCAGCCGAGTAATACCGCCCTCCATTAGCAGCTCATATACAATATCCGCCCCGCCTAATCCTGATTGTGGTCTGGCAGCAGGAGCATTATTGATCATAATGGCTAAAGGTCTTTGTGTAGTCGGCTCATCAAGCGGCAATCCGGTAAAAGGAGACTTGTATAGCGCCTGTTGTTCATCCGGTTCTTCCACCGGCGGTTCCTGAACATCTTCGCTTGGAATGGGCTGATCCGGTTCATTCAATGCATGGTTGCCTCCTTTCCCACATGCGGGAACAAGCAGCAAGCATGCCGCTAACAGCAGGGACAGACTGATTCTGGATAGATAAGATTTCATAATTCCTCCATTATTTTCTTCTATTAGCTCTGGTTCCCTCTATTATACGTTGAACCGACTCGCCTAGAAAAGACAAAAAAAGACTGCCGAATCGATCCATGGATCATTCGACAGTCCTTGTTGCGATATAACTCGCCTAAGTATTCTATATATGAACTCAATAATGTATCATTCAATTTTTTTTGATATTGTTCCACCGAATACCCAGCAGTTTAGACTTATACTGCCATATTGGTAATCCTGGAACAGCTTCACCGCTCTACGCTCATCATCCGCAGCTCCCATCGCATACAACAAAGGGGCGAAATGCTCATTTGCGTAAACAGGAACCGCCTTCCGTACATGCGGAGCCCGCCGCTCATAATCGAACAATATTCGCAGATTCCACTCTTGCAGCTGCTCGCCAATCCACTCATCAAATTCCACCGCCCAATCGGCGGGCGAGGATGCTCCGGACTCCAGCAGCCGCAGGTTATGCACTAGACCACCGCTGCCAAGGACAAGCACATTCTCCTGACGCAGTCGGGTCAGCATTTTGCCAATCGCATATTGCTCTGCAGGGGAACGTCTGGAATCCACCGACAGCTCCACTACAGGCACATCTGCCTCAGGGAACAACATCCGAAGCAGCACCCAGACTCCATGGTCGAGCCCTCTTCCCGAGGACATCTCATACGTTAAATTATTGTTGGCGAACAGTTCTCCGATCTGCTTGCTCAGTTCCCGATCTCCGGGAGCCGGGTAATGAATGCCGTACATTTCCTCCGGGAATCCATAGAAATCATGCATCGTCTCATGAATATCATCATTGCTTACAGCCTGAACAGGTGAATCGAAATGGGCTGAGAACACAACGACTGCCCTGGGTCTGCGCGGCAATTGCTGTATCAATTGCTTCAGAAATTGGGTGTAGTTATTGTCTTCAATCGCGAGTGTAGGGGACCCGTGCGCGAGAAACATTGCAGGCTGAGTCATCATACATACCTCCAGGGCACCAGAATGGTTACATCTTCATTGTATCCCTATATGTCGGTATTTACTAGTTCCCCCTAACGCAGCTTTGATCACGAAGTGAATCAAGAAATATGCCAGGCATCGGACCTTGAATTCAATCGGGACTCCCGGGGCCTCAAGCACCCACTACGTATGCTCCGATCCGCAGGCTCTAACTTCGTCCAATCTTTTTCGGTGCTGGAAGCGTTTTTTGCTGTCAGATCATCCAGTCTTGCCACTCGCGATGGGCATGCTCAAGCCCGCCAAGCCAATCCCTCGTCTTATGGATCAGCTGCTGCTGATGCCCACCGCTCGAATACGTATGATCCGCCTGGAAAATAATCTCCTTATCGCAGCGTCCTTCAGGCCGCATCCAGAATACCTTTTGGTATAAAAAAGCATAGTCAACTGGTATCGCATCATCAGAGGTACCGTGAACGACGAGCACATCGCCGGCGAATTTCTTCGCCTCCTGGAACGGCTGGTAGCCAGCAAGCGATTCAAAGAACTGCGGCGTAAGACCATAGCCCAAATAGTCGACCTTGCCTTTCGTTATCGCTTCATCATACAACTTACGGCTTGTGATCTTGACGATATCGTTGAATGGATAACCTACGGCTGACCACAGCACCAGATTTTTCACACGCCGGTCACGGGCCGCTGTCAGCAAGGCGATCATCCCGCCCAGGCTATGACCAATTAACGTCACTCGTTCCGGATCAATATCGCCCAGCCCCAGCGCATAATCCAGTACTTCCCTCGTCTGTGCGATCATGGAGTCCACACTCTCGCGGCCATAATCCCCACTGCTCTCCCCACAGCCGACATAGTCGAAGCGCACGACCATGGATCCCGCCTGCGCCAGCTCCCGTGACGTCTTCACGAACAAACGATCAACGCCAATCCGGCTGCCCACGAAGCCATGGCAAATAATAACCAAGGGCATCCGGTTTTTGCAACGCCCTTCTGTTTTCACCCCGACCGGGTAGTGAACACTCGCTGCAATTTCCTCAGTTCCATGCTGTATGATGATTTGCCGTTCCATCTCTATTCCTCCCCGTTACAACAATGAATACAATTCCGATAATTTTAATATGAATTATTGGTTTTATATTATCATCGCAGCTAACAGGGTGTCAATTATCAGCTATAGTATTGTCTGAGATAATGTGCGATCTTCTCTTTTCCTGATTGTTCTTCTTCAAACAGGGTTGGAGGGATATCCTCGGAGATCTGGATCGCCAGTTCCCGGCCATCCGCCAGCTCCAATTGCTCATCCTCGCCTACGACTTCCTCCAGACTGCCCCGTGAATGACTGTTGAGCAAATAACGGCGTGTTAATTCCGCTTCATTCTCCATGGATACTTTCCTCCTGTTTAACAAATTCCGTGATGATGTAGTTTCGTCTTGATAGCTGCCTTTTTATGCGATGTTCACGAAAAATACAAAAAGGACACCACTTCAAAGCGGTGTCCTGTGCAGCCTGATTCAACTCAAGTGCAAAAAAGTCCATCCTATTCTTTTGGAGGCTCGGTTATAGACGGCGTATTGGAAATGCCATGAATCAGCAACGATATGAATTGATCGGCCAGTACATTCATATTCGTAAATGGCTCCAGACGACCAGGCTTCGCCATGAATTCCTTCATGGAAGACAAGTACAGCACCAGCAAATGCGGTGAGATATCCTTTCGAATTTGCCCATTCTGTTGGCCACGGAACACCATCTCCTCGAACAGCGGCATGTTCTTCTGCTCATTATATTCAATCATCTGCTGCGTATATTCGGGGTATACATTAACCAGATCATTGATAAATTCGGGAGAATAGTCATTCATTTTCTGATAGCGAAGCAAATGGTGCATGAGTTCAATTGCATCATTGGATTGCTCCATCATTTGTGCAAAATCCGCATGCGTCTCTTCATTGATCGCCATAACTACGTGCTCGATCAAGCCATCCTTGCTGCTGAAATATTTGTAAATGGTCATTTTTGAAACAGGTACAGCCTCGGCAATTTGATCCATACTCGTGCCTGCAATCCCCTGCTCATAAAACAGCCTGCGCGCCGTCCGGATGATTTGCTCCTTTTTTCCATTAGCCACGGACAGTACGCCCCCTTTGTTCAGTATCATTTTCTATCTATTATAAACTAAATATCCTGCCGACGGAGCAAAATTGCAGCCAGCACTATTCCCAGAAAATAAACCAATAAGCAGATAGCTACCCCTGTCCAGGAAAGATACGATTCGGTTGCCATTCTGAGGCTATCAAAGATATTGAATAAGCTCCATTTCGACAGCCAGGAGATGGATTCACTTAGCCCGGAGAGCATTTTCAGCAGGAAGGATACCATAACGATACCGATGCTGATCGACATAGCCGCCCGCTCCGTGCGGACCAGTGTTGTGAACAGATAACCGATTCCGGCAAAGGCCATCGCTACCAGCAGGCCGGACAGCATCATGACAAGAACTGCTTCCGGGTTGCCAACCGTGCTAAATAGAGAGCCAAATAAATAGACGGAGCCCATAACAATAAGAAATACAACAAGCATCTGCACCAAATGCGCCAGCACTCGGGACAGAAAGATTTGCGTGCGTGAATAAGGTAGCGTAAACAGGAAATCCTGCGTCTTATTTCCCCGCTCACGTGCAATCGTCTGACTCCCCCACACTGCGGCAAATCCACCGAACAGCATCTGGTAGAACAATAGCGGCTCACTGCTCATCCAGCCCTCAAAGCTAGCCATCTGCTCCGGATGCATCCCGAAGGCTTCCAGCATGGCAGAAGGAATGGTCTCCATCAATTTGATAATGTCATTATTCTGCAGATAAATATCCGACACACCGGTGAACAGCACCTGAAAGCCAACAATGATGAAAAGAGCGATCGCGAAATTGCGCCGATTTACCCACCATTCATTCCTGACCAAATTTCCAATCATGCCTCTCATTGCTCTCCCTCCGTATGCTCCGAATAATCCTTCATAAATATCTCTTCCAGAGATGGCCGCTCCACGCGCAAATCATTTACGCCGACATCAGCCAGCATTCTCAGTACAGGTTCGATGGGGCCTGATACCTGAAAGGTATGCTCACCGTGCTGATACTCCGCATTCGGATCCAATTGATTCAATGCCAGCCTGTCAATAAGGTTCCCCTGATCGCGGAATAGGACTGTGAACTTGCGCAACATTCGTTCTGCAATCTCATCCACCCGGGATACTCTAAGCAGCTTGCCTTCCCGAATAAAAGCGACCCGATCGCAGAACCTCTCTACCTCAGACAGAACATGCGTAGAGAAAAATACGGTCATCCCTTCTTTATTCAATTCGCTTAACAGGTTGAAGAATTCATGTTGAATGAGCGGATCCAGACCCGAGGTTGGCTCATCAAGCACGGCCAGCTCCGGTTGATGTTGAAGACATTGCACAATCCCCAGCTTCTTGCGGTTCCCAAGGGAGTAATCGCGAACCTTGAGGCTCAGATCGAGCTGCAATCGTTCCGCCATCTCCAGCGCCATGGTATCCTGCAGATTTTTGCCGTAAGCCCGAGCGGCAAACTTTAGCACCTGAAGGCCGTTCATATCGCTGTCATACTGCACCTCGGAAGGAAGGTAACCGATTCTGCTGCGTATATCCGGGTTCTCCTTCCCGAGCGTCCTGCCCAAGAGAGAGATTTCTCCACCGGACGGATGCAGAAGCTGCATCAGCATACGAATTGTCGTAGACTTGCCAGCACCGTTAGGGCCGATAAACCCGAATTTCTCCCCCTCTGACACGGTAAAACCGATATTTTCTACACCGATCTTCTTGCCATAGTACTTCGATAGACCAGATATCGAGATCGCGTCCATGTCCTCCAACCTCCAACTGTACTTATATTAAATAATGAGTACATTATATATTATTGATTAATTTATTCAATATATTTTTATACTCAAAAATATTAATTAGTACAATTTTAGGTGTTATTTTATCAACGATATCTGCTGAGAAATCTTGATTGCCAAGCAAGTCTGCCTTGAATTGAATCGAGGGCTGCCCAGCTCTGAGCAACTCGATTGGCTTTCTTGTCAAAAGCGGACTTTCCACACGAACCCTGTATCCCCCTTCCCTTGCGATTCGGATAAAATTTACCGTATACTATTGAACAATATCAGCATAGTTGGAGGGTCTTGGATTGAACACTCAAGAGAAAGCTGCTAGAGTTGAACAACTCCGCCAGCAAATGAACCAAGAGAATGCAGCTTATTTTCAGGAAATGTGCAATTATGTCCGCAAAGAGGAAGAGATCAGCGACGCCAAAAAGGAAGAACTGCTGCTCTACCTGGCGCAGAAGATCAGCAAACATGAGCCTAAAGGAGTTAACGCTGACCAATTATTTGGAGCAAACGCCGCTGCTTACTGTGCACAGCTCATCGACGATGTCCAAATGCGCAGACCTCGGACTTTAAGAGAGAAGATCAAATACTACATTATGATTCCATGGGTGACGATCACCTGGGTATTCTTCATCTTTATGATTACCAGCTTCTTCGGCAAATGGTTCGGAGGGGAATTCGCCAATACAACCATTAATAGCGGGATCCTGGTGTTAATCGCCGGGCTGGCCATCGTATTTATCGAATCGATTACGCGGTTTCTCGGACCCGGGCAGGAGGAGGATGACGCCAAGCAAGCCGCACCTTCTCCAGACCCGAGGCAGTCGCGTAAATTTTTCGATATGAAAGCCTTCGGCATTTATATTATTATCGCTCTGGCCGTCGTTGCCGCCGGTTTGCTGCTCAACCGGATTATGCCCTCCTTCGTGGTTACCCCATGGCAGAGCTTGATCATCTTTATCATTGGGCTGCTTGGTCAAATCTTCATCTTCGCGCGGCGCAGCAAATGATTTATTGACTCAATCGGCAAAAACCTTGCTTTAAAATTGCGAATTTTTGAGGTAGGAAATCCCGATGGCAACCGGATGGACATATACCGCTCCTTAACAAAAATACAGCCCGATCTCCTAAGGAGACGCGGACTGTATTTTTTTCATGCTCTTGCTAGATTTTCTTCACAAATTCCGACTTCAATTTCATCGCGCCGAAGCCGTCAATTTTGCAATCAATATCATGATCGCCCTCGATCAGACGGATATTTTTCACCTTGGTACCAATTTTGATGACCGATGAGCTTCCTTTTACTTTCAAATCCTTGATTACCGTAATAGAATCGCCATCGCTTAGCACATTGCCGTGAGCATCCTTCACGACTCTCGCATCTTCATTCTCCACAGCGGAAGACTCAGCAGACCACTCGTGGCTGCACTCCGGGCAGACAAGCAAGTCTCGATCCTCGTACGTGTACTCAGAATTACATTTCGGGCAATTTGGGAAAGGCATAACTTCATGTCCTCCATTCATCATTGTCAGTTGTCCATGTAACTCCAGCTTACAAGCTTATAACAACCATTGTACTATAGTGACATAGTTCCATACCCTTGGCAAATCCCTCTTAGATTCAATGAACCGCAATCCAATAGGACTTTATTATTGTATTCCTATATTTACATTTATAAATAATAGGATGTAAGGCCTAGTACAATAGCATTATATTGACATTATCCTACATAATTATACAATGTGAATAGATTGATTTAATCATGACGGATCATTTATACATAACTGCTACTTTAGTAATGTTTTTCACATTTTTACGAGGAATACCTATTACTATTTCTTATTTAGGAGACGAAACTATGGCTAAAGATGCTAGAAATAAGTCGATGGGTTGGTTGAAAGGTGTTCTAACTAATCAAAATGAACCCGTTCCTACGAACCTTGAGGGGAAGGAAGAACCATTAGAGCTGGTGGAGATTATTACTAGTAATAAGGAAATCTCCAATCCGGCCGAGAACTCCGGCAAGAAATACATATTGTCCAAAGAGAATCTTGATAAGGTCTCTTTCGATCTGGTGCTGTCTCTGGAGAATATGCTGAATGAACGGCAATTGCTCGTGTACAAGAACGAAGATTTCGAGACTCAACTGGATGCGGCCAACGAGACGATCAGCCGTCTGAAGTACGATTTGGTCAAGAAGGAACAGCTCATACAGGACAAGAGCAAAGAGATTCGCACGCTCGAGACCAGCCTCACCAACAAACAGATGAGTTATGATCAATTGCTTGAAGACTATAAAGAGTACCAAAGCACTTCAAACCATGATTTTGAGAAGATCTCCAATCAATTGGAGAAAGAAATTAACAAATATAATTTATTAAAGGAAGAGTCCGCTAATATTCAGTATCAAAACATGGTGAATATTAGAGAACTGGAAGAGAGAATTAGAGAGCTGGAAGTTGAAAATCAGAAGGTAGATGAGCAATGCACTAAGATTAAGGCCGAGAAAGATGAATTGATGAAGACCATCAATGATTTCACGGAGCGAATGAGCTTCTCCTTCTCTTCCAAGCCCACTGTAAGCGATTAACGACCACCTGATCTCTAGTCACACTAGAGAAAGGAGATTACTATGCCTGTGCCAGTCTATCTAGGAAAAGTGCTGGAATTGCAGTCCGTTTCAAACCAAGCGGATCAATCCTATTTAACTATCAAAATATCATCTGAGCAAGAACCAGGTACCGAGGTACTATGGAAAATTGACAACACTACAGCGGATCATTTGCAAGCCATCTTTGAACAAGAACTTGATCCCGATGCCGTTAATAAATATCGCTTGTCCTTTTATACCGCTCGGGATTCCGCCAATAGCTGCTATGTCAGCTATCTGACGAGGACTTATTGCGAGCAAAGCGAGCGGATCTATTTCACCTGTTCTGAACAATATGTGCACGACTTGCAATCTATTAGAACAAATGAATCCATCGATGGGCTAGAGTTCCTGACCCCCTTACCCGAGACAGCGCCTGAGCCTGATTCTTCGAAATCTGAGAACGCGCGTCCATATCTATCCAACCGGGGACTTATCTGGTCAGCCATTGTTTTGATGAGCATCATTATTTTAATGCTGATAGGTTCCGCGGTACCTGCTTTCTCTTACAAGATGGCTAGCGGCATAGATGCCGATACTCAGCTGGTCGGGGGCATGACCAAGACAGTTGATAGCATTGAGGGGCTTACTTCAGAGATAGGATCGATAACCGCCGTCAATCCTCAATTCCAAGCACCAGCAGCGGAGCAGAAAATAGCTAAAGCCGTGGACGCTCCGGCAAGGCCTGCCAATGAGCCGGTTGTTTCGTTTGTGGAATTGAACGATACCTTGAATTTTAGTATTCCGAAAGGCCATGTCGCCCTTACCTTTGACGACGGACCTTCCAAGTTCACAGAGAAGATTGCCGACGTATTGAAGGAGTATCGAGTGGGAGGAACTTTCTTCTTTATCGGAGAAAATGTTGAGAAGTATCCCGAATCGGTTCAGTATGTGAAGGAGCATGGGTACTCAATCGGCAGCCACAGCATGCATCACCTGGAACTGACCAAGCTATCCAAGGCGAAGCAAAAATACGAAATTACCCAGCCTAATGAGATGATTGAAAAATTGACCGGAGAACCTGTCGTTCTCTTTCGCCCGCCCTACGGGGCCAAAAATAAGGCGCTCGTCGATTACATAAATAATACGAATCATAAAATGGTATTATGGGATATCGATACGCTTGATTGGAAGAGCCGGAACGCGGATAAAATTTATCAATCCATCCAAAATGCGCAACCCGACGGTTCTATCATACTCATGCATGAAACGAAGGCTACGCTCGAAGCCCTGCCTAGAATTATTAAATATTTGCAGGATCAGAAGCTTGATATGGTGAGTTTGCGATAATAGCTATGGAAAAGCCGACACCTTGAGGGTCGGCTTTTCCATGTTCTATGACTTATTAGCCCTCGCGTAAATAACGCACAGCGGCGGAGTCAAGCTGAAGGTCGCCGGCCTTGAGACTCTCCTCAAGCTGCTGCCTTGTACGGCAACCGATGATCGGAAATGCCGGGAACGATTGAGAGGTCAAATAGGCGAGCGCCACCTCCGTACCGGAGCAACCCAGCTGCTTAGCCGTCTCCTGGACACGCGCCAGACGGCCAAAATTGACCTCATTGTAGAACATATTTACAACGCTGACTTTGGTACGTTCTTCTGGACGATATTTCCCGCTAAAAAATCCTTGGGCTTGCGATGTATAAGGGATAGCGGCAAGTCCTGTTGATATATGATAATCCAGCATCCGTCCATCCATCTGAACCGTCGTTGGATCGGCAATCCCCTCCGGGTTCACCACAGCCAGACTCCATTGCATCTGATTCGCAACAAAGCCTGATTTGCCAATAGAAGCAGCATACTGTCGTGCCGCCTCAATCCGCTCCACCGTCCAGTTTGAGCAGGCGTAATAACGAATACACCCCGCCCGTACATGCTCCTCAAGCATATCGATGATATCCTCCACAGGTCTGGAGATATCATCGCGATGCAGCCAGTATAGATCAATGACATCAGTGCCTAGATTAAGCAAGCTATGATCCAGATCGAAGGCAATGTCCTCCCTGGTTAATCTGCCCATGGACATCTTATCCCGAGCCGGATGTCCCCCTTTGGTCGCCAAAATAATCGAACTACGCTGGCCCCGGCTCTTCAGCCATTTGCCCAGGGTCTTCTCAGTAACGCTCTTCACATCGCTCTCCCAATCAGAGTACACACTGGCCGTATCAATGAAATTTCCGCCCCGCTCACAATACGCATCAAGCAGTGTGAAAGCATCAGCCTCGCTAATCGAAGCTCCAACGCCAGCCGTCCCGAAGCAAATCCGCGCCGCCTCAAGCTCTGTATTTGGAATATGCCCGCATCTCATATGTATATCCCCTCCCATCAATCCTTTATTAGAATTTTGAAATCATCATAGTTTAAAAAGCCTCTTTATGAGAATAAGCAGCGGATAACCTGCTTATAGGCAAGTCATCCGCTAGGCAAGTCTATGGTTCAAGCTCAGTGCACCAAGCAACGAGGCCTCTCATCACCTCAATAAACTGCGGCATCAGCAGGCCTTCGGAGAGATGGGCTGGCGTCAGGCAGCCCACTCGCCCTGAGCCGTACGCATGGTACCAGCCCGCTTTACTCTCGCCGTCTATAGAAGAAGAACGCAAAAATACAGTCGTCTTGGACTCATCGCAAGCTACGAAGTAATGCTCATCCATGAAAGCGAACGACGCCCCAAGCTCTCCCAGCTCCGTGCCTGGCAACGGGGTATACGTGACTTTGCTGTGCTCTGACGGGTGGGATAAGAAGTGCCCCTGCAGCATTCTCACATAAGCCCCACCTACAGGGTAGGAGGCAAGACCGGAGTGCCAGGCAAGCCAAGCCCCGCCTCCGGCAACATAATCCGCGATGTTCTCTGCCACCGGAGGCGTCATCCACTGTTTCACCTGTTCCGACTGCGGATCGATCCGATCCTCAGCGAACAGAACGACCAGATCAAGCAATACACCTGACGGACGAACCAGCTCCTGCTCAAGCTGCTCCACACCTGCATAAGCGACCTGTAATCGACCATCCTTGACGAACGGCTCGACCACCCGATCGAACGACTTCTTGGCCAGTTCAGCATCATGATAGAAGTCTCCGACAATTGCTAGTACACGCTTCATCTCTAATCATCTCCAATCTGCTTCTAATAGAGTTACTATATACGTAAGAACGGAAGACGCAATAGAAAAGCCGTTCGACTAGCGCCCCTTCATCTCCGGTTCTAACGGAAATGGGAGCCGTTATTAGGTCAAAAAAGCGACCGTGGAAAATCTAACGGAAATGAGTGACCTTATTAGGCAAATTTTCGGCCAAATGGGGTCGTTAACCCACCAATAGCGCACCACATTTCCGTTACAATTCTAATGTGCTAATAAATAGCAAAATAGAGACCGTGGTTTCCGTTAGCTCACTTCTTGAGCTTACTCCTAGTGCTCACTTCCAGTGCTCACTTCCAAAACCACTTCCAGTGCTCACCCAAGCTCACTTCCAAAACCACTTCCAGAGCTCACTTCCAGAACCCACTCCCAAAGCTCACTTCCAGAGCCCACTCCCAGTGCTCACTCCGATCAATAAGGCATAGCCTCGCCCTTATGATTGATCATCCAGCTCTCCTGCTCCGGCTGAATCTTCCGCTCTGCAAGGTTCAAGAGTCCAACCGCTGTATCCTGCGGATGCCCGGGGGCCCGGTCTCCCCCCATCTGCGTCTTGATCCAGCCAGGGTGTACGCTGTACACTACGAAGCCCTGCGGCGCGAGTTCCTTGCGCAACTGCGCAGTGAAGAAGGTCAATCCGCACTTTGACAACGCGTACGGATAATCTGCTCCGTACGCCGCTGAGAAGCAGCCCGCCTCTGAGCTGATATTGATAATGCACGGCTGATTGCTCTTGCGCAAGAGAGGCAGGAAATGCTTGGCCACCTTCATCGGTCCATACAGATTGGTCTGCATTGTAAGCTCCATATCCTTGAAATCAAGCTGCTCCAGCTTCTGATCACGCGCAATCAGTATGCCTGCATTGTTAATGAGAGCGTCGATATGACCGTGCTTCTGCTCGATCTGAAGCCTGGCCTCGCGAATTTCGCGTTCATCATTCACATCCAGTTGTACGATATCAAGCTGCTGCGAGTATTTGTTACTCAGTTCCTGCAAATGTCCAATGCGCTTTATGTCCCGGACAGTAGCCATCACCTGATGCCCGCGCTCCAGCGCCTCGCTTGCCGTTGCCAGCCCTAAGCCCTGAGCGGCCCCTGTCAACAAAATCTTCATATTTTGCTCTCCTCCCTCTAGGATCAGTCCTGCTCCGGACCGAGCTCCTGCAAGCCCAGCGTTACGCCAAGCCTCTTCTCCGAATCGAAATAACAGTAGCGCCCGGCGCCATACTCTCCCTTATGATTGAGTGGATAACCCCTCTGCTCCATGAAATCGATATGCTGGTTGAAGCCGTCGACCGTAAACATAATAAAGTGAACACCCTCGCCATGCGCCTGCTTGAATTCATTCCACGGACTCGGCTCATCGTACGGCTCCAGCAATTCCAGCACCATCGGCCCCATCTGCAGCACACACATCTTTGTGCGGGTAGGGCGAAGCTCACCGCGCTGCCAGGTATAGGAGTCAGCCGAAGGCTCGTAGACCGCATCAGGATCAGGAACAGAGATCGCGGGAACCTCCATCCCGAACAGCTGGCAGAAATGCTTGGCCGCCGCTTCAATATCGTTAACGACAATCCCCATCTTTAACAAGTGATTATTCGATATATGTTCCATTCTTCTCCACCCCTATTTTTAGAAGTTGTTCACAAAGACCGCTCTGGACAATAAAGCCAGTTAAGGGTATTCAATTATCATTCTCCAGCAATTCCACCAACACCTTCAGCTCGGCAAAAGAATCCATATATGCATAACGCCCGCCGGTATATTCGCCCTTTTGAATCAGCGGCATTTGCTGCGCCTGCATAACGCTAACCTTCTCCTTCATTCCCTTCACGAAGAAGGCGATATGATGCACTCCTTCGCCATGCTCGTCGAGAAATTCCCGCCAGGTGGAAGGGTGCTGATCAGGTTCGATCAGTTCAATCTGCAGTTGGCCGCAATCAATGAACGCGAGCTTCGCCCGGGCCGGGGAGGACTCTCCCTTATATTCCGTCTGTGCAACATCTGCGGTATCCGTCCAGGACCACTTGGGCTGCTCAATTCCGAAAAATTTGGCGTAGCTCTGGGCTACCTTCTCAATATCGCGAACAATAATACCAATCTGAGTAACAATCGTGGTCCCGAGCAAGCTTTTTTCCATAATAAATCGTCTCCTTATGATTGAATTATAATTATGCTTCGTCCGAGCTGAATCCATTGGACAGCTTGAACAGGGCTAACGTAATAATTAATGCAAGGATCAGCAGGATCCAGGCCATCGCTGAAGCGTAGCCCATCTTCGCATACTGGAATGCATTCTGATACAAATATAGCGAATAGAACATCGTTGAGCCGTCGGGACCGCCATTGGTAATAATGAAGGATTCGGCAAAAGACTGCAGAGTTCCTATCACGCCCGTAATCACATTAAACACAATCGCCGGCTTCAGCATCGGAATCGTAATGTTCACGACCTGTCTCCAGGAGCTGGCCCCATCGATGGATGCAGCTTCATACAGGGAATCGGATATGCCCTGCAGTCCAGCCAGATAAATGATGATCATCTGTCCTGAACACCACAGTCCCATCAGAATGAAAGCAGGCTTCGACCAAGCAGGGCTTGAAAACCAGCCCGGGCCCTCAATGCCAAACACGCCCAAAAAGGAATTTACCACTCCGTTCTCCGGCTGCAGCACCCAAATCCATAGCACAGAGAGGACAACCAAAGGCACCAGTGTTGGCAAGAAGAAGACCACTCTGAAGAAAGACAAACCCTTGATTTTCTTGCTGTTGAGCAGTATTGCAATAAATACTGCGCCGATAGTTGTCACGGTCGTACCAATTACAATCATATAAAGCGTGTTCATCAGCACCTTGTAGAACAGTGAATCCCCGGCGAACAGCTTCGTATAATTATCAAGGCCCACCCAGACCGGCGGGTTAATAATGTTATAGTCCGTCAGTGAATAATATAGTGAGCTTATTAGCGGATAGCCGGTAAATACAAGGAACCCGATCACCCAAGGCGATATGAACAGCAGGCCGTTCCGCAGATTGCGGCGGTCCAATTTGGAACGCATAGCTTCTCCCCCTATCCTTTGATCCCTGTGAAGGTAATCCCCTGAATGAAATATTTCTGCAGCAGGAAGAAAATGATTAATACGGGAAGCGTCATACTAACACCCACGGCCATCAGCAGCGTCCATCGTGGATCATTCACCGACATAATCTGCTGGATCCCAAGTGAGAGCGTATACAATTTATTGTCATTCAAGAAGACAAGCGGACCGATGAAATCTCCCCAAGCTCTTGTAAAAGAAAAGATCGCGACCGTGATCATGACCGGCAAAGAGAGCGGCAAAGTCAGCTGCCAATAAATACGGAACTCGCTGGCTCCGTCCACCTTGGCCGATTGGGACAGCTCCTTCGGAATTCCGATAAAGAACTGACGCAGCAAAAAGATAAAGTAAGCGTTGCCAAAAAAAGCAGGAATTACAAGCGGTTTAAAGCTCCCGATCCAGCCAAACTTCTGAAACAACACGAACAACGGGATCATCGTTACCTGAAAAGGCAGCATCATTGTAGCTAATACAATAATGAACAGCGTATCGCGGCCTTTCCATTCAATCCGTGAGAAGCCGTATGCAACCAGACTGTTGGACAGCACTCCGCCTATAATTGCCATAGCGCAAATATACAGGGTGTTCCGCAGATAGAGCAGGAACGGAAACTGCTGAAAGGCGGTTACATAGTTAGCCCACTGAAGCTTCGCCGGAATCCACACCGGAGGATCGGCGAACAGCTCTGTATTGCTCTTTAATGAACCTGAAATCAGCCATATAAAAGGAACAATATACGCAAGTGCCACAGCAACCAAAATTATATAGACAACGACCTTCTCGATCATATCTATCCTGTACTTGGTGTGTATCATAATCACCCCTTACTCTTTAATCAAGATTCAGGCAGCGAATCGACAGGCTTACTTGGACTGTTTATCCACCTCGGCTTGAAGCTTCTTCTCAGCATTTTGCAGCAGCGGCTTTGGATCGCTGTTATTATAGATCACATTATCCCGAAGCAGCGTAATCTCATTGGACATCTCTTTAGCCACGATCGTTAGCGCCGGGTGGCCTGAGTTTGGTGAAGAGGCGATTTCGCGAACGATTTTATAGACTGCGTCTCCTTCTTTATCCCATTTAATCGCATCATTTGGCGCTTTGTAGATCGACAGCGATCTCCAGATGTTAATGTTGTCGGCCATGACCTCCGGATTCACACCAAACAGGATGAACCTCATGGCCGCTTCAGGATTTTTGGCTCCCTTCGGAATCATGAAGATGTTCGTGCCGAAGTTCGAGGAATTGGCCCGGCCTCCTTGCGGGGCTGGTATAGCTGCCACACGGTAGTTCAGATTAGGCGCATATTCTTTGAGTGCATTCGCGAACCAGTTGCCGTTTACGGTCATCGCCACCTTGCCCGAGAAGAACGGGTGATCCGGCGAGAACGCTCCACCAAAGCCGGACGAGAATGATTTAATCTTCTCCGGATTGTACTTCCGGGCATAGGTATTCATCCAATTCAGCATATCGACCATATGCGGGTCATCAAGTACCACCTTCTTGTCGCTCACATCATAGAAGTCAGCGCCGAAGATATACCCCCACATGAACGCTTCATCTCCTGCATCAAGCCATGGAATGAAGCCAAGCCGGCTGATCTTGTTATCCTCTACCTGCGATAAACGCTCGGCCGCCGCATCTAATTCCTCAATCGTTGTTGGCGGTTCATCCGGATCGAGCCCTGCCTCAATGAATAAATCCACATTGTAATAAAGCAAGTTAACGTTTGAGTCTTCCGGGAAAAGGTAAGTCGTGCCATCGACCTTCATTACATCTCTATAAGCATCCAGAATTTCATCCTCTTTAAAATCAGTATCCGCGAGCAGATCATCAAGCGGCATCAATGCCCCCTGAGCGGCAAGCGCATAGGCACTGGCATATTCATTAGTGATGACGACATCGGGAGGGTTGCCGCCGGATATGGCAGCGAGCAGCTTACCGTTGGATATTCCTCCATCCGGTGGAACATAGGTTGCGTTGAAGTTCACGTCCGGATATTCCTTCTTGAATTCATCCATCCGCCATTGATCCCATTTCTCCGAATCACCGCCCCAAGGGTACCAATAGGTTAGCGACCCACCTGCTCCCTGGCTGGATTTGCCGCCAGAAGCTGCCGGTTCCGTTGATCCCCCGCCACATCCTGCAAGAACTAGACTTAAGCCTACCAGTAAGCTTAACAGTACTGTTACTTGTTTCTTCATAAGATACCCCTCGCTTTATTAGAGATTATTGTACCTTGATCAAGATGTGCTTCTTGAACCTCCCAACATCAATCCGCCGGAATGTCTGCCCGTCACCTCCCCCCTTTTGTGAACACGTGTTTATCATTAATCAAAAAAATACTATCCTACGGCAAATAGTATTTTTTTGGATTAACCGATCTATTGGATTAAGCACCTGAATCACCGCTAAATGGCACGGCAGGAGTCCCTGATTACCAGTTCGGTAGTGCCGACATATTTCTTGAATCCCTTCGGATCTTGCTCGATCGCTTCGATAATATTGCTGATCAATGTATGTACCATTTCCGTAAAATCCACATGGATGGTCGTTAATGCCGGCTGAATTCGGGAGCTAAGCGCGTGATCATCGAAGCCGATCAGGGAGAGCTGATCCGGTACGGTCAGATTCGCTTCCTTCAAAGCCGCCAGCGCACCGAAGGCGACGCTATCGTTGCAGGCGAATATCGCCGTCGGCAGCTCTTGGACCTTTTTGAGCCATTGCCTGACCGAATTGTATCCGCCCTTCTCAGTGAAATCGGACGGGATAATCCAGCGCGGATCCACCTCGAGCCCATGCGAAGCCATCGCATTCTTGAAGCCTTCAAGCTTCTCTGGCCCGGAGCAGCGCTGAGGATCGCCAGTAATAAAGGCCACTTTGCGATGATTCAGAGCGGCCAGATAATCGACTCCCTGCTTCATGCCTTGCAAATTGCCAAAGTTGCAGACGACCCGATTGGACTCATAACGTCCTTCAATATTCTGATCTATAATGCCAACAATGTAACCTTCGGCGATTAATTCTTCAATCAGTGGTTCATGATTGGCTGCGCCGACGAAAATTCCGCCGTCGATCCGCTGCTGGTAGAACGTCTCCTTTACTTTGCGAACGATGTCCTGGTCCTTGGTATTTCTGATAATATGCGTCAACACGTAATACCCCTTACTGGATGCGCTTTCAATGAGTCCGGTAATTAATGAGGTTGTTAACGAATCATGAAACACCTCTTCAGGCGAGATCATAAACAGACCGATGGTTCGGGTCTTCATGCCGGACATGATTCGGGCCGAAAAATTAGGCGAGTACTTATACTGCTCGATCACCTGCATCACCTTATCCCGCGTTGCCTTTGGCACGTTCGGATAATTGTTGATTACCCGACTGACCGTGCTGCGGGATACACCGGCAATTTTAGCGATTTCAATGCTATTGATATCCGACTTTTTCATAAAATGCCCCTCCTGCCTAACACGTGTTCATATTGATCTATTCTTAATTCCCTGAATCAGCTAATAATTTCCGATAATTAAACCCAAAACTCCTATAAAATGAGTAGATTTCTCTCCAAATTAATAAACACGTGTTTATGGTTACAATTTACATCAGCCCTATTTGATTGTCAATCTATAAATTGGAATGGAAACCCGAAAAATAAAAATCCCTCTCACGGAGTCTCTTGTTCGCTAATAAGCTCACTCAAGACCCTTAAAAGGGATCATTTCTTTCTCTATAATGATCTATCCATGTATTGCTGAGGTTAAGCCTCCACCCTGCGGTTCAGCAGAAGAACCGTTGCATACAGCATCAGGGCGATAAAGACCGCTTCTAATAGGGTTTCTCCCCAATTAATGAGCATGATGTCATTTGGAAAGATCATCTCTCCGCCAACCATCAAATCCGTTTGAACACTGACGTTGAGAAATGGAATACCTCCGAAGTTCACTTGGAACAGCCTGGATATGATCCAACTGATTACATTCTGTATAATAACGAAGCTCAGAATCCCGATCCATACTCTACCACGCTGGAACATTAATGCGATCGCAATGGACAGGGCTATAGCCATGTAAGAGAAGAGATAGGCCCAGAACGCCTGGAATATAAATATCGCTGTCACCCTCAAAAGCTCGGGAACCGCTTCCGCAGAAATTCCCTTAAGATCGGGAACCCCATAAATTAGACTGAAGATTCCTATATGAATACAGATGAGAATCCCTAGCCCAATCAGCACCAGCATTCCCAGAACCATCGGGGAGAGAACACTCCATATCGTACGGACAGGAAGCAGTCTGCGGCTGTATGACTTGGCATTGCTAAAAAAGGTTCTGTATGTCATGATGACTGCCAGCATCGCGACGAAGATATACAGCATTATGCTGAGCCCAAAGGTGATTCCCTCTTCCCAGCCCCGGGTATAGCTGGCTATCGTTAATCCCGCCTCGGCAAGGATCAAAATAACGGCTGTACTTAACAGCATCGTTGAGTTCTTCTTCCAATCGTACTTGAGCAATCTCATCATTCGGCAAACACCTCCTTGAACATATCGTCCACGCTCTTGCCATGCTTGAGTCGCAGTTCCTCTACTTCCTCATGCAGCACAAGCTCCCCATTCTTGATGAAGATCACCTCGTCAAAGATCCGTTCAATATCCTTAACCAGATGCGTCGATATGATCAAGCTGCTGTCTTCGCTATAGAACTCCACAATAGCGTCAAGAATTTTCGTTCTGGCTACCGGGTCTACTCCGCCAATCGGTTCATCCAGCAAATAGAGCTTGGCATTTCTGGACAGGGCCAATGTTAATTGCAGCCGTTCATTCATCCCTTTGGATAAAGAACTGATCCGGTCCTGCGGATTCAAATTCATAAAATCGAGCATTTGCAGCGCTTTTGCCATATCGAAGTCCGAATAAAAATCACTATAGAACGTAATCGCGTCCCTGACCTTCATCCAGGATTCCGTCAAGGGACGGTCCGGCATAAAGGAGACGATTGATTTCGTATTCAGATCAAGCGGCTGGCCAGCTACCGTTACGCTTCCGGAGTATACCGGCAGCAGTCCGGCGGTTATTTTCATCAGCGTACTTTTGCCGCTTCCGTTCGTACCCAGCAGACCGATAATTTTGCCGGGCCCGATGCTGAAGGATACATCGTTCAAAGCTTTTCTCGATCCATAAGATTTAGAGACGCTCTGAAATTGCAGCAGATTATCCATATCCTCTCTCCTCTCTCTATTCACTCTTTATTTCAACGGCTTCCGCTACAATACTTGCGATATCCTTATTGGAGAAGCCCAATTCCTGCATTCCGTTAATGAAATTATCCAGCAGGTCCCCGGCCATTTCCTTCTTGATCGTCATAATCTTCGCTTCCTCGCTCGTCACATATCTTCCTAGCCCGCGTCTTGTCTCCACGACTTCCTCACGCTCCAGTTCCTGAAATGTTCGTTGTATCGTATTCGGATTGATTTGCAGCTCGGCCGCAAGCTCACGAACCGATGGGATCTTATCCCCGGCCTTCAACTTTCCAGTGACAATCTCTTTCTTGATAAAATTCATGATCTGCAAATAAATCGGTAGATTGTTATCAAATTCTATGCTCACGATCCGTTGGCTCCTTTCATCCGTTATGTTCCCAGGCCATTGTGACCTATGCAACATCCCGTTTTTTAAAGGTAACAAAGCTTACCATAAGAAACAATGCCATATATACCGCAATAACGATTACGGAGAAGCTGATCGTCATCCCTGGCAGCGGTGAACCGCCGTCCACATATTTGGACAAATCGGTATTCGCAAAGATCAAGTACTTCGTAAAGGAATATTTCGCAAGCAGGCCAACAATCAGACTCTCCAGCATCATCAAGAACATAGTGAGCCCGACCGTTATTCCAGTAGAACGGGTGAGTACCCCCAACATAAACGTTATTGTTGCATAAATCACGGTATAGACCAAGGTGTAGAGCGACGTCTGAGCGACATCATTCCAGCTTACGCTTGGCGTCCCCGCTCCGAAGGCAATCGTCCCTGTGATGAAGGAGATCACCAGCATTGTGAGCATTAGCGACAAAATATACACGACGATGCCGATATATTTGGAGAGTAAAATCTTGCCACGGCTCTGGGCACGGATCAGCAACAGCTTAATTGTTCCCTGACCATACTCTTTGGAGACAACCCCCGCCGTTCCCACCACGACCAGGAAGAGGAGCAGAGTGCCAAATCCGCTGGGCGACATAGCCATAAAGACGAAATCCCGTGCATTAAATACCTCGTCTCCCGACAATTTAGCCATAAAGTAGGCAGCGCCGATGACAAAAACGGCAATAGCCAAATAAGCAACGAAAAAGCTTCTTTTCTTAAACAATTTCAACCACTCATTAAAAACCAATTTATGCACTTTGACTTCCTCCCGTCCATTTCAAGAACTCGTCTTCCAGCGATTCCTTCATTTCCTCGATCCGGTACAATGCGACTCCTTCATTCCGCAAAACATCGATCACATTCGGGATATCTCTGTCGTGTACGGCAATCGTAACTTGATTCCGGTCGGTATCGATTCCAACCACACGCAGTTCCTCCATCTGTACGAGTCTTAACTTCGCCTGCTCCGCATCATTGACACGCAGCATGACTTGAATTTGTTCCTCTTCCTTAACAGCTGACGAAGCGCCCAGCGTTCTGACGGTAACCAGCTTGCCTTCCTGAATGACGACAACCCGGCTGCACATCAGTTCCATCTCCGATAACAGATGGCTGGAGACGAGTATGGCGATGCCTTCCTCACGGGCAATTTTTTTGAGGTAGTCGCGCATTTCCCTGATTCCCGCAGGGTCCAGGCCGTTCGTCGGCTCATCCAGAATCAGAATCGATGGATTATGCAGCAGTGCCTGGGCTATGCCGAGACGCTGGCGCATTCCAAGCGAATAAGCCTTCACCCTCTTCTTCATCGCATCCTGAAGACCAACCAGTCGCACCACCTCAGCGATCCTCTCTTCCGTAATGCCCTTGGCCATACGCTGATATTGCTTCAAATTATCGTAGCCTGTCATATATGGATAGAATTCCGGATTTTCAATAATACCGCCAACATGGGCAATCGCCTTGGCGAAATGTCGCTTCACGCTCTCCCCCTTAATCAGCACGTCACCTTCGCTCATACCGATTAATCCGACAATCATACGGATCGTGGTCGTCTTGCCCGCTCCATTTGGTCCAAGCAAGCCAACGATCTCTCCCTGATGTATATTAAATGACAGCCGATCGACTATTTTCTTATGTCCAATCTGCTTGGTCACTCCATTCACTTGAAGGACGACCTGACCCTTTCCGTTCGCAGGGCCTGTTCCGACCTGGTTTACCGCTTTATTCATTACGGCCACTCCTTATTTGTATTAGTGTTATAGTTGAATAGTACACTAGTAAATAGATATTGTAAAGCCTATTTTTGAAATTTCGCAAAAACATAATAACGGTATTGACTCTCCTCCAAGAGGATAGCTTATAGTTCCTTTTATAAGAAAGGGAGGAGGGGACAATGTTACTATGATTTATAGAACATGAAGAGGGGGAAATCATGTATACCGTTCATGAAGTTGCAAAGTTGGCTCATACAACAGTAAAAACATTACACCATTATCATAGAATAGGACTTCTGATCCCGGAGCAAACAACGGAGGCCGGTTACCGTTTGTATGGATTAAAAGACCTGGAGCGATTACAGCAAATTCTTTTTTACAAAGAACTGGATTTGCCACTCAAAGAAATTAAGCAATTGCTGGATTGTGAAATCGACAGGGAGAATACATTGATTCAACAAAAAAAGTTACTGGAGCAAAGGATCGAACGATTTAAAGGACTGATCAAGACGATCAATTCCTCTATCCAAAGCGCTAAAGAAGGGGTAGATGCAGATATGGAAAATATGTTTAAAGGGTTTGAAACCGAAGAAGAATGGAAGAAAGCCTTAAAAAATCAAGATGAGCATTTGCAGCAAGCGTATGGCTTTGACTTGTCGTATCAAAAGGTTGACGTAGAATCCATGAATGATTCTGCTGTAGAAGCACAGTCGTTTAACGAAGATATGATCTGCTACTTGCGAGAAGGTTATCCCGCTAATGATCCGGAAGTGTTTGAACGTGTCCAAGAGCATTTATCCTTTTTAGAAAAAATGGGGCATCCCTCCACAGCGCAAGATTTTCTAAATCAAACCGAGTTTTTCATCGTTGATGATTTCCATAGAAATATGCTTGAACAATGGCAATTGGGTTACGCTTATTTTCTGAATAAGGTAGCCGCTAATTATTTGAGGAATGAAAGCGATGCAAAATAACATTAACGAGGAATGCTTCAAAGCTATATACGGCAATGGTTATAGCAGTACACCCCTCCACTTGTGTGGAGGGGTGTCTAAGCTAATGCCTATGAACTTAAAGCTGCGGATAAATCATCACTTTGATACCCGTCTCTTTCTCTGTCCGGGCGACTTCCACTGCTTCCTGAATATCCTTCAGAGCATACTTATGTGTAATAACCCGCCCCACATCAATGTCTGATCTGCCAAGAGCCTGAATAGCCGACGGATATGTATTGGCGTAGCGGAACAATCCATACACATCGATCTCACCGTCGATAATCGTATTGATATCCACCGGGATCTCCTTAGCCGCAGGCATGCCAACCAGTACAACCCGGCCACCGCGATTCACGGTTGTCAGCGCATCGGAGATCGCCCGGCCATTCCCTGATGACTCCACAACCACGGTAACCCCCCGGCCTGAGGTTAAATGTGCAATCCGTTCCTTCAGATCCTCCTTCGCCGGATTGATCACCGCAGTGGCGCCCATTTCCAGCGCGAGGTTTTGACGAAACGGTACAATATCTGTCGCATAGATTTCAGTGACACCGTATATTTTAGCCGCCTGGATCGCGAGTAAGCCGATGGGGCCAAGCCCTGTAATCAGCAAACGGTCAGAAGGTTTTACCCCGCCCCGGATCATCGCGTGCATGCCTACCGAAAGCGGCTCCAGCAAAGCGCCTTGCTCGAAGCTCAGACCGTCCGGAAGGCGGAACAGAAAATCACTGCGCACCGCGACATATTCGGCCCACGCGCCGTCCACCGGAGGAGTGGCCATGAATACCACATCCGGGCACAGATTGTAACGGCCTGACTTGCAGTATTCACAGCGTCCGCAGGCTACGCCAGGCTCTACCGCAACACGGTCGCCGACAGATACATTCGTTACCCCCGCTCCCACCTGTACGACTTCCCCGGCCAGCTCATGGCCAAGAATAATCGGCTTTTCCACGACATAACGGCCAATTCTGCCATGCTCATAATAATGAACATCCGAGCCGCAGACACCGATACAATACACTTTAATAAGCGCCTCATCTTCCTTAATCCTAGGCACAGGTACTTGTTTCAATGCCATATCCATCGGTTTATTCAAGACAGCTGCTTCCATTACTTCAGGTATCATAGACATCGTTTTCGACTCTCCTCTGTCATTAATATTCATCCAGCTCACGGTACGTAAAATAATCAAAATCCGCATGCAGCCCGCGGCCGCTTAAATCTTGAACACACATGCCGAGAAATGCCCCGGTAAAACCTTGGTCAAGCGCAACGCCTTCTTTAATGAATTCTGCATTTTCGTCCGATAGCTTCGTTGCATCCAGTTCACCGCCGATGAGCTGCCATTCCTGCCCATCCCGGGAATAGAGGAACTGCAGCCTTTCCCTGCGGATCATTGCTTTTAAATAACAGCGTTCCCAGCCTTCAATTGACACTGGCGATTTCAACGGTTCATCATAGGACCCCCGATCGCTGGACATAATCCCTACACATTTTCCAAGCTCCTCATCCCAGCTGATCCATAAATAATAATAATTCCTTGAATTATAGTAATAGATCAGTCCGGCCAACTGTTGATAGCTGTCCGGCGCAAATTCAACAACCGTCTCGGCTTCAACCAGGAATGACTGCTGGCGGCGGGCGATCAAGCTCTGTTGATGATGGGAGGATAAGGATTCCCTCCCTCTTAGACGTAGAAATCCAGGGCGTTCACGGAGAGACGCCCAATCCTCAGCCAGCGGCTCGCGCAAGCTATTGAAATGAATGCTGATCTGATCACTATCAAAATGCTCTGTCTCCGGCTCAGGCTCAAAGGAATATTCCGGTATTGATGGGGCCGTTACCTTCACTTCAGGCTCATGATCTCTCGAAGCCAGACTTAACCATCCCGCTTCGTTCCATATACATCTCTGAATTGCTGTCTCCCTGCCTAATGTGCAGTACAGTGACGGCCTCAAAGGACGTCCGCACAGATGAACAAGATACATCTCTGCGGATGGCGTCTCCACCAGGCAGCCGTGTCCCGCGCGTTGCAGTTCTGCCTCAGGACGGTCTGCGGAGGTTAGCACAGGTCCCGCCGGATCAGCCTCATAGGGCCCGAGTAGCGAAGTCGAGCGTGCCATCGTAATGGCATGTCCATATCTCGTTCCCCCTTCCGCCGTCATCAGGTAGTAATAGCCATTGGCTCTATAAATATGAGGCCCTTCGGTTAAACCAAGCGAGGTCCCCCTGAAGATGTTATGAATCGGACCAACAAGACGCTTCTCGGTTTGCGAGTATTGCTGAATAACGATGCCACCGAAATGATTTTTCCCTTTGCGATGGTCCCATACCATATTGACAATCCACTTGGTTCCGTCCTCTTCATGGAACATCGAAGGGTCGAAGCCGCTGCTGTTCAGATAGATCGGTTCACTCCATGGACCATGTATGTCACTCGCGGTAACCATATAATTATGCGTATCCTTGAACGGTCCCATATGACTCTTCACATCGGTATAAATAAGATAATATGTCCCTTCATGGCAGCTGAGACAAGGCGCCCAGACGCCACCTGAGTCCGGATTTCCCGTCATATTTAATTGGCTTGTTCGAGTTAACGGATGACCGATCAGCTTCCAGTTCTGCAAATCCCGGGAATGATGAATCTGTACGCCCGGGAACCATTCAAACGTTGAGGTCGCAATGTAATAATCCTCGCCAACCCGGATGATCGACGGATCGGGGTTAAATCCTCTCAAGATCGGATTCACAATATAAGACACCAGGCATTCCTCCTCTTGTGCTCTAATGTGGCTGCTGTTTTAAATTATAATAGCTTATTTATCCATTTCTCTGCCCTGCCCAATTCCCGCACCTATTTACCCTTAAGACTCGTATGGACATAGAAAAAGAGCAGCCCCAGGCATAAAATGCCGCAGACTGCTCAAGAATGCATAGCTGTTTTATTAATATATCGTTCATCTACTCTTATCCGTAGAGTAAATTCCTATTCGTCCTGCTCAAATCAACAGGTTAAACAAATTCAAGTCGCGATTCAGCTCGGTATAGGCGATATTCTTCGATTTCATCCTGTCGATCAACGGCCCGTAGTCCGACTGGTCGCTTAGCTCGATTCCGACCAAGGCCGGGCCATTCTCCTTGTTATGCTTCTTTGTGTACTCAAACCGGGCGATATCGTCATTGGGCCCAAGCACATCCTCCAGGAACTCCCGCAGCGCTCCGGCGCGTTGCGGGAAATTGATCAGGAAGTAATGCTTCAAGCCTTCGTAAATGAGCGAGCGCTCCTTCATCTCCTGCATCCGGTCGATATCATTGTTGCCACCGCTAATGATGCAGACTACCGTCTTGCCTCGAATTTGATCGCGGTACATATCCAGTGCCGATACAGGCAATGCCCCAGCGGGCTCAACCACGATCGCACTGTCATTGTATAGCTCGAGAATAGTCGTACAAGCCTTGCCTTCTGGAACCTTGACAATGTCATCAAGAAGCTCTGCGCAAATGGCGTAGTTCAAATCTCCGACCCGCTTCACCGCGGCCCCGTCGACGAACTTGTCAATCGCCTCCAGAGTGACGACCTGCTGCTGCTTCAGCGCCTCTGACATCGATGCAGCCCCGGCTGGTTCTACACCGATCACCTTTGTCACCGGACTGACGGTCTTCATATACGTACCCACTCCGGAGACCAGCCCTCCGCCGCCAATCGTGACGAAGATATAATCCGCCGGTGCGGCAAGGCCCTCCATAATCTCCATTCCGATCGTTCCGTTGCCGGCGACGATCTTCGGATCATCAAAAGGATGAATGAACGTCATTCCGCCTTCCCGGCACGCCTTCATAGCTTCCTCATATGCATCATCATAGGTGTCGCCCGTCAGCACGATTTCTACCGCCGAACCGCCAAAGCGCTTCACTTGCTTCACTTTTTGATTTGGCGTCGTGCTTGGCATATATATTTTGCCCCGGATGCCCAGCGCATTGCAGGAGAAGGCAACTCCCTGCGCATGATTGCCTGCGCTGGCACATACGATCCCTTTAGCCAACTCGTCCTGGCTCAGGCTGCGGATCATATTGTAAGCCCCACGGATTTTAAAGGAGCGGACAACCTGTAAATCCTCACGCTTTAAGTAGACATTGCATTCATATTTGGCAGACAGCGCCGCATCTAATTGCAACGGTGTACGTTTTACAACCTCTTTCAACACATGGTGAGCGCGTACGATATCCTCCATCCCCACTGGTTGCCGTTCCGTTTGGTTCATCCTCTTCTCCTCACTTTACTTCAATCGTTTTTATTGTTTTTATAAAGTTACACCCGAACGGCTGATCGATCAAGTCCTATTTACCGGCCGGCTTTACGGCTCTGACCTGGAATGGCTTAAGCCGCTTCGCTATTCTCTCGCGCTGATCCTCATACATATCCGGCAGCATCAGCTTATTGCCCAGAGATTCCGGAGTCTCGTCGTTATCAAAGCCAGGCCCGTCCGTAGCTACCTGGAACAAAATCCCCCCCGGCTCGCGAAAGTATAAGGATTTATAGTATTGGCGATCGATGACCGGTGTCGGTTCCATGCCGCTTACTTCAAGCAGCTCGTGGTACTTCATCTGCTCTTCTTTGTCCTTCGTCCGCCAGGCCATATGGTGAACGGTCCCGGCACCGCTGCAGCCTCTTGGCAAGTTCTCCATATTCAAATCGATCACATTGCCGAGGCTATCCGCCGCTTTGAAACGCAACAGCCCTTCTTCCTCGCCAACATAATCCAGACCAAGGACCTCCTGCAGGACCTCTGCCGTTTTCTCGCTGTTGCAACTGAATAATAAAGCACCTGCCAATCCCTTAATGGCATAACCTTCCGGAATGCCACCAAATTGCCAAAGGCTGAACGGCCCTTCCCGACACTCAACCAGATCAATCAACAGTCCGGAGGGGTCGGCAAACCGAACGTATTCCTCATCAAAACGAACCAGATCCATATATGTAATCTCAAAGTCCTTCAACCGCTGCCGCCAGTAGAGCATGCTTCCCGGTGGAACCGCAAGCACGATAACGCCAACCTGGCCACCGCCAAGAATACCCTGATGGTCACTCTCCAGCGGATAGAAAGACATAATCGTTCCGGGGTCTCCATTTTCATTGCCAAAATATAGATGATATAGATCCGGGGCCTCATAATTAACTGTTCTCTTCACGAGCCTTAGACCTAAAACACCCGCGTAGAAATCAACGCTCTCTTGAACATCCCCCACAATAGCTGTAATATGATGAATCCCTGTCGTAACGCTCATCGCTTGTCCTCCCGATTAATACCTCTCCTCAGTTATCCATTATACGGAACATCCGCGATGAATTCACCCATCCGTAGTGAAAACAAATCGAACGCCCTTCCGAAAAGTGAACTCGGGGACGTTCGACTCATTCCAACCTATGAACTAATCTTCCTCTGTATCCGACTCAGGGTCTGTGCGCCCTTCAGCATGCTTGATCTGGGCCAGCTCAGTCAGCTTCCATTCTACCGTTCCATGAACCAGATCGGCGGGGAATTGCTCCCCCTTGTGCAGGTACTCCTCACGGCCAATTTCATCCGTATAGACACCCTCAACCTCCACTTGCTCACGCGATACCGGAAGCATATCCTTCTTTTCTTTACTCATCCGTTAGGTCGCCTCCCGACAATGTTGGAATAATGTAGAACTTTCTGCTTTAACATTTGTCAAAGGGGCGATAATTATCCCTGCCTGTAAGCTGAAGCACATTCTGAGAATCCGTCAAAGTATAACTAAGTACAGGCCAATTCGCTCACAGATACCGTTATTTATCAGCATCCAGAATAATATCGTATTCCATCCTGCGCGCTGTCTCCTGTGCAACCTCTTTACCAAGCAGACGATTAACCATATGAAATGCCATGTTAATTCCGGCTGATATTCCTGCCGAGGTTACAATCCGGCCTTCGTCGACATATTTGACGTTTTCCTCTACGCTGACCCCAGGGTAAGTATTACGCATTCTTTCAATGCTCGCCCAATGCGTCGTAGCTTGTTTGCCCTCAAGCAACCCTGCTTCCGCCAGCAAGAAGGAGCCGGTGCAAACCGAAGTCATCCACTGTACTTCTGCAAATCGCTCGGCGATCCAAGCTACAACCGCTTTATTGTGCACTAGCCCTCTCGTCCCCATGCCGCCTGGAATGACCAGCAAATCATAGGCAGGTGCTGATCCGAAGCTATAATCCGGCTGCACCTTCAACCCATTCCGGGCCGTAATCATCTGACCGGTCTCTGATATAGTCGTTACTTCAAAAGGACTGTATAACTCCCCTTCATTCTGCTTTACCGATGTCACAGCAAACACCTCGAACGGCCCGGCAAAATCAAGCACCTCCGCATCGTCAAACAGCAGAATGCCTACTTTCCATCTCTTCATATGTCCTCCTCCTCTTTTCTACGAACTTCAAATAATTAATGAGCCATATAATGTAGTAGGTATGTATTTTCTATCATGCTATAACCAGAATCTTTTTTCAAAAAACCGCCGACCGTTCAGCAAGTGCTCCGCTCCCGACATCATCCACCGCACTCAGAGGACCGATCAGAATCATACGTATTGCCAAATACATCACTTTCCCCATACATTGTACAATTGTTACTATATTTATTTTCCTTCAAAGACTTCCATACAAAAACCCGAAAGCGGACACTGTTCTTCAAGTGTTCGACTTCCGGGCTTCTGCTCCACGATTCCTAACTTATTACTTCAAGCTCTCTTATCGCAATGCCTTCATGGCAATATCACTGCGGTTATGCTTGCCTTCAAATGTAATCTGCGTTGCAGCGGCATAAGCCTTATCGCGAGCTTCGGCAATATCCTTACCTAATCCAACCACTCCCAGCACGCGGCCCCCATTCGTGACCCATGCTCCTTCGGCATTTTTTGCTGTTCCGGCATGGAACACCAGAGACTGCTCCTGCTCAGCATTCTGCAAACCTTGGATCGTCAAGCCCTTCGGATAGGAAGCAGGATAGCCGCCGGAAGCCAGCACGACACAGACTGCGGCCTGATCGCTCCATTCGATTTGCACTTGGTCCAGCGTACCGTTTACTGCGGCAAGAAAAATCTCCAGTAAATCGCTCTTTAAGCGAGGCAATACGACCTGGGTCTCGGGATCGCCAAATCGTGCGTTGAATTCTATCGTCTTCGGCTTGCCGTCCTGCGTGATCATCAAACCCGCGAACAGTACGCCGCGGAACGGACGCCCTTCTGCCACCATCGCCTTAGCTGTAGGTTTAATAATCGTCTCAATCGCTTCTTCAATGATATTATCCGCGATATGCGGCAGCGGTGAATACGTCCCCATCCCGCCGGTGTTGGGTCCCTTATCATCGTCATAGACCTGCTTATGGTCCTGCGCCGCCGCCATAGGACGCACCACTTCACCGTCGACAAAAGCGAGGATCGACATTTCCTGGCCGGCCAGGAATTCTTCAATCACAACCTGACTGCCCGATTCGCCGAACACCTTGTCCACCATAATGCTCCGCAACGCCTCCTCTGCTTCCTCACGCGTAAAGGCTACGGTTACTCCTTTACCCGCTGCCAGACCGTCAGCTTTGATGACGATTGGCACAGGCTGACTATGCAAATAACTCAAGGCCGCTTCATAGCTGTCGAATTTCTCATAGGCTGCCGTAGGGATATTGTACTTATGGAGCAAATCCTTCATGAAGGTCTTGCTGCCTTCAATATGCGCCGCGTTCTTGCGCGGTCCAAATACCGGAATATGCTTCGCTTCAAAGGCATCCACGATCCCGTCCGCCAGCGGGTCATCGGGCCCGACCACGACAAGGCCAACCTTCTTTTCCTCGGCAAAAGCGACCAGGTGCTCAAACTCTCCTACCTGAATCGATACAAGCTCAGCGATTTGTCCGATCCCGGCGTTCCCCGGAGCGCAATAGATCCGGTCTGCCTTCGGGCTCTTGGCCAACGCCCAGCAGATCGCATGCTCACGTCCACCGCCGCCGATCACTAAAATATCCATTAGGATTCCTCCTTTTATTTGCTTGATCATACTGCTGCTGTAATGCAACCTTAGTGGCTCTGCGCAAATGTCTATATTAGGCTTGGGCAAAAAACGACAGGCCGCCGCAGCGGTCTGCCGTCTTCAGGTTTCTTAGTGTTTAAAATGTCTCACTCCGGTAAATACCATAGCGATACCATACTCATTGGCTACCTTAATCGACTCCTCGTCACGAATCGAGCCCCCTGGTTGAATCACCGCTGTAATGCCTGCCTTGGCCGCTTCCTCCAGGGTGTCTCCCATCGGGAAGAACGCATCGGAAGCAAGCACGCTGCCCTTGGCTTTCTCCCCTGCCTGCTCGATAGCAATTCTGGCTGAACCTACGCGGTTCATTTGTCCAGCGCCAACGCCAACCGTCATGTCATCCTTCGCCAGAACAATCGCGTTAGACTTAACATGCTTAACAACCTTCCAGCCAAACAGCAATTGCTTCAACTCTTCTTCCGTCGGTTTACGATCTGTTACAACCTGCAGGTCAGCCTCCGCCAAGGAGTGAATATCGCTCTCTTGTACAATCATACCGCCGTCGATGGAAGTAACCACGTATTGGCTCTTGCGATCCGCTGCCAGTTCCAGACCGCTGATCTTCAGAAGGCGAATATTCTTCTTCTGCGTCAGCAAGGCCAGCGCCTCATCTGTGAACCCTGGTGCAAGGACGATCTCCAGAAAAATATCCTTAAGCAAATTGGCTGTATCTTTATCAATTATGCGATTTGCCGCCACAATGCCGCCGAAGATAGAAACCGGGTCAGCATCGTAAGCCTTACGATAAGCTTCGTAGATGCTCTCGCCAATCCCTACGCCGCAAGGATTCATATGCTTCACCGCTACGACAGCCGGTTCCGTAAATTCCTTGACGATTTGCAGCGCCGCATTGGCGTCATTGATATTGTTATAGGACAACTCCTTGCCATGCAGCTGCTCCGCATTCGTCAACGAATCGACAGCAGCCAACGGCTTGCGGTAGAAAGCGGCTTTTTGATGCGGATTTTCGCCATAACGAAGGTCCTGAATTTTCTCATAGGTAACGGTAAGACGTTCCGGAAGCGGATCGCCCAGCTTGCTGGACAAGTAGTCGGAAATAAGAGCATCATAGGCCGCGGTATGACGGAATACTTTTGCCGCGAGCTGTTTACGGGTTTCCAGCGTTGTGTCCCCGCCATCGCGAATCTCATTCAACACTTGGCTGTAATCATTGGCATCAACAACAACGCTCACAAAAGCGTGGTTCTTGGCCGCAGAACGCAGCATAGTTGGGCCGCCGATATCGATATTCTCGATCGCTTCTTCATAAGCAACACCCGGCTTGGCAATCGTCTCCTGGAACGGATACAGATTTACAACGACCAGATCGATATAATCGAGTCCCAGCTCCTTCATTTGCGCCTGATGCTCTGCACTGTCCCGAATCGCCAGCAAGCCGCTGTGCACGGTCGGATGCAGCGTCTTAACGCGCCCGTCCAGAATTTCCGGGAAGCCTGTGACATCGGAAATACCGATAACAGGAACCCCTTCCTTCGACAACAGACTCTTTGTTCCTCCTGTCGAAATAATCTCTACGCCGAGCTGAGACAGCTCCCGGCAAAAATCTACGATGCCTGTCTTATCCGACACACTTACCAACGCTCTTTTGATACCCACGAATTGCTTCCTCCTCTTTAATGGCGAATATAGACACGATATTTCTCGGGAAATATCGAATTTGCATTGATCTCCTGTTGCTTGATTGAATCTGGTGACTTCTGTATGACAATAAATTATTTTTGTAAAACCGAGACCTTACGGCCTTCGACACGAATCATTCCTTTAGCGAACCATGAGACGACCTGCGGGTACAGCTCTTTTTCAGCCGCATGAATTTTCTCTTCCAGGGATTCCAGACTATCCTCGTTCCTGATCTCAACCGCTTTCTGGGCGATCACAGCTCCGGTATCCATGCCTCCGTCTACAAGATGGACGGTAATTCCGGTCGTTTTGACACCGTATTCCCAGGCTTGTTCAATTGCATCCTTACCCGGAAAAGCCGGCAGCAGCGATGGATGAATATTGATCATTCTCCCTGTATAGCGATCAACCAGTACCGACGTCAGCAGCCGCATATAACCAGCAAGGACTACCAAATCGACCTGCCTTCGCTCCAATTCAGCGGCAATCTCCAGCTCATAATCTTCGCGCTTCGCATAAGCCTTCGGGTCAAACACATAGCTGTCAATGCCAGCCCGCTGGGCTCGTTCGACAACCGGCGCTTTGGCCTTATCGCTGACCAGCAACACGATCTCAGCCTCAAGCCTCCCGCTTTGTGTCGCATCTACAAATGTTTGGAAATTGCTGCCCTGACCCGAAGCAAATATGGCAATCCGGAATAACGAAGCCATCAGACCTGGACTCCTTTGAAGGTCACTTCCCGATTTCCTTCAGTAACTCGGCCAATGGGATATGGGTGTTCTCCAGCAGCGCGAAGCGCAGCAACAGCCGCCTCTGCCTGATCCTCGACAACGACAATCACCAGCCCGATTCCCATATTAAATGTCGTGAACATATCACGGTTACTGACATCGCCTTGCTGTTGAAGCAGGGAGAATATCGGTTGAATCGGCCATGAGCCGTAATCGATCTCAACGTTAACCCCTTCCGGCAAAACACGCGGTATATTCTCAATGAAGCCGCCGCCGGTAATATGAGCCATGCCCTTCACCTGAACCTCATTCAGTAAAGCTAGTACTGGCTTCACATACAGCTTTGTAGGCGTCAGCAGCACATCACCCAGCTTCGCTCCGCCAAGCTCCGCCACTTCATCCTGCAGGCTATAGCCGCCATCTTCCAACAGCAGCTTGCGTACCAGCGAGAAGCCGTTGCTATGAACTCCGCTGGAAGCCAAGCCGATCACTACATCACCAGAGGCAATGGTGCTTCCGTTGACAATCTTGCTCTTATCCACGACCCCTACCGTGAATCCGGCAATATCGTATTCACCTTCACTGTACATGCCCGGCATTTCGGCTGTTTCTCCGCCGATCAGCGCACAACCGGATTCATGGCATCCTTCGGCAATTCCAGCAACGATCGCTTCAATCTTGGTCGGAACCACCTTATCGCAAGCCAGGTAATCGAGGAAGAACAACGGCTCCGCGCCTTGAACTACGATATCGTTCACGCACATGGCCACCGCATCGATGCCAATCGTGTCATGCTTGTCCATAGCAAAAGCAATCTTCAGCTTCGTTCCCACGCCATCGGTTCCCGATACTAGCACCGGCTCCTCGTATTTATCCTTGTTCAAGCCGAACAAGGCACCAAACCCGCCCAGATCGGTCATGACCTCCGGACGGAACGTCCGTTTGACGTGCTTCTTCATCCGCTCTACCGCTTCATTGCCAGCCGCGATGTCCACCCCGGCGTTCTTATATGCTTCTGACACGACAGGACACTCTCCTTAACGTAAATTATAGTTAGTTCAAAAATCCCTTGAACCTATGATATTTCATATCATTAATTATACCGATCATCTTATGTGGAATATTAGCATTTGAGACGAGGTGCTCAACATCACATTAGCTGCTTAACATGAGACGCGATACTCAATATGAGATGCGATACTCAAAATAACATGAAGTGCTCAATATGAAATGCGATGCTCAACATAAGACGCGATGCTCAACTTTACACTAGGTGCTCCATATGAGACGCGATACTCAACTTTACACTAGGTGCTCCACATAAGACGCAATGCCCAACTTTACACTAGGTGCTCCACATAAGACGCAATGCTCAACTTTACACTAGGCACTCCACATAAGGCGCAATGCTCAACTTTACACTAGGTACTCAACCTGAGACGCGATGCTCAACTTTACACTAGGCACTCCACATAAGGCGCGACGCCTAACTTCTAACGAAACGTGGTATCGCTATTTGCACCAATAAGGGCATCTGAAAATTGTAACGAAACTGGGGATCGTTATTTGGCATAAATAGTGACTCACAGCCTGAATTTAGTCCAAATAGCGATATGGTGTTTCGTTAGCTTAGAATAGCCGTTGTTTTAGAGCAAATAGCGATCTGTAGTTTCGTTAGAAATATTAACTGGTGCATCCGTATTTCTCTTCACCATTAAAGTCGGTGCGTGTAGGATAGTCGTTGTCGAAGCAAGCCATACACATGCCGCCTTTATAGTCATCTTTATTGTCGCCGCCGACAGCCTGGATCAGGCCATCCGCGCTTAAAAACTCCAATGAATCAGCGTTAATCTCCTGGCGAATCTCCTCGATCGAGCGGGAGGAAGCAATCAACTCGCTGCGATCGGGTGTATCGATCCCATAGAAGCATGGATTCTTGAAGGGTGGCGAGGTAATCCGAACATGCACCTCTGTCGCCCCCGCTTCCCGCAGTAAATTGACGATGCGGCGAGATGTCGTTCCGCGGACGATCGAGTCGTCGATCATAACGACGCGTTTTCCCTCCACGACGCGGCGTACGGCGCTAAGCTTCATCTTTACGCCAAGCTCACGCAGCTCCTGACTGGGCTGGATGAAAGTTCGGCCAGTATACTTGTTTTTGATCAAGCCGAGCTCATAGGGAATCCCGGTTTGCTCCGCATAACCAATCGCCGCAGAAATGCTGGAATCCGGCACGCCTGTGACAACATCCGCATTAACAAAAGACTCCTGAGCCATCACCTGGCCCATCCGCTTCCGGGCCGAATGGAGATTCGAGCCGTTCAGATCGCTATCCGGGCGAGCAAAGTAAATATACTCCATCGCGCATAGCGCTTTGCGCTGCGGTTCGGCATAGCGGTCTTCGCGGAGGCCATTTGCGTCCAGCACCAGCAATTCGCCGGGACGGATATCGCGAATGATCTCTGCCCCGACAACCTCAAAGGCACAGGTTTCGGACGAGAACAGATAAGCATCGCCAAGGCGAGCCATCGATATAGGCCGCAAGCCGTTTGGATCGCTGGCGACAAGCAGCTTATCATTCGTCATCAATAAGAACGCAAATCCGCCGACCAACTGATGAAGCGCGTCCTTCGCTGCCTCCACGAAATCTTTGGAGGAACGAGCGATCAGGTGAGCGATAACCTCCGTATCGCTAGTCGTCTGGAAGATCGAGCCGGACTGCTCCAGCTCGCGGCGAATCTTCGGAGCATTGACGATATTGCCGTTCGTGGCCACCGCAAGATCTCCGTCGCGGTACTTGAAGATGAGCGGCTGAGCATTCGTCACGCGGCTATCTCCGCTTGTCGAATAACGAACATGGCCGATCGAACGATCCCCCTGCAGCGAGGACAGCTTGTCACGGTCAAACACTTCCTTGACCAGCCCCATTTCGCGGTGATAATTGAACTCCGTTCCATTCGCAACGCAGAGCCCTGCGCTCTCTTCGCCACGATGCTGCAACGCATGCAGGCCGTAATAGGATATAGAAGCGGCCTCGGGATGACCGAACACCCCGAATACGCCGCACTCCTCTTTTAATTTATCGAATATGCCGTCACGTCCGCTGCCCTCGTTGTAATAATCACCTGTCCAGAAAGGCATTATTTCATCAGACATGGAATGACATCCTCCCAGACCTGCTTCAGCTCTTGTACAGGTCTATTGACAACAGCAGCATCATTCGCATGAACGATAAGATCTCCGCCTTCCACACGTCCGATTACCTGCACAGGTACGCCATGCTGCGCGATCAACTTCACAAGTTCATCCGCTTGATTTGGCGAAGCTGAGAGCAGGATGCGTGATTGGGATTCACTGAACAAGGCGATGTCCGCACGCAAGTCCGAGACAGCCAGCTCAACCTTAGCTCCCAAGCCGCCGCTGATGCACGATTCTGCCAGGGCGACAGCAAGGCCGCCTTCCGAAAGGTCATGCGCCGATTGAACGAGTCCGCTCTGAATTGCTTTGAGAACCGCATTAAGCAGCGACTTTTCTTTATTCAAATCAAGCTGCGGTGGACGCCCTTCCGTAACGCCATGAACAACAGCCTGGAACTCGCTGCCGCCCAGTTCACCATAATTGTCGCCAAGCAGGAGGATTGCATCTCCCTCCTGTTTGAAGCCTTGCGTCGTAATATGATCCGTATCATGCACCAGACCAACCATGCCGACAACCGGTGTCGGATAGATCGCGCCTTTGGAATTCTCGTTATAGAGACTCACATTACCGCCGATTACTGGAGTATCCAACACACGGCAGGCTTCCGCCATCCCATCAACCGATTTCTCCATCTGCCAGAAAATATCCGGCTTCTCCGGGCTGCCGAAATTCAGGTTATCCGTAATCGCCAGCGGCTCTGCGCCGGAGCAGACGATATTACGCGCGGCTTCACTCACCGCGATCTTGCCGCCGATCTCCGGATCGAGATAAACAAACCGTCCGTTACAATCCGTCGTCATAGCCAGCGCTTTGCGCGTTCCATGCACCGTTACGACAGCGGCGTCTGAACCCGGACGAACCGCAGTGCTTGTACGCACCATATAGTCGTATTGGTTGTAAACCCATGCCTTGCTGGCTACAGTAGGCGAAGATAACACTTTATCCAATGCACCGTTCAAATCACGAACTTCTTCATATCTTAAAGTATCTATATTGGCATTCTTTTCATAGTAAGATGGCACGCTGGATGGCTTATTATAAATAGGACATTCATCAACGAGCGCGGTCACCGGCATATCGCCGACAACTTCGCCATGATGAATCAGCTTCAGACGCCCGTCATCCGTCACTTTACCAACCTTGGAGCAAATCACGCCCCAACGTTCAAAAATCTCCCGTGCTTGTGCCTCGTCCTTTGGCTCCACCACAAACAACATCCGTTCCTGCGACTCCGAGAGCATCATCTCATAAGCCGTCATGCCTTCCTCGCGTTGTGGAACTTCGTCCAGGTATAGCTCCAGGCCGTTGCCGGCTTTACTGGCCATTTCTGCGCTGGAGCAGGTGAGACCCGCTGCGCCCATATCCTGAATGCCAAGCACGATGCCCGTATCAATCAGCTCCAGGCAAGCCTCCATCACAAGCTTCTCCATAAACGGATCGCCAACCTGTACAGCCGTTCGCTTCGCTTCCGACTCCTCAGTCAGCTCCTCGGATGCAAAGGTCGCACCATGGATGCCGTCGCGGCCCGTTGGCGGCCCTACATAGAACACAGGGTTACCCACGCCCTTGGCAACACCACGCTGGATTTTATCATGATCGATTAGACCGACACACATCGCATTGACCAGCGGATTGCCATCATAAGATTCGTCGAAGACCACCTCTCCGCCAACCGTTGGGATACCGATGCAGTTGCCGTAACCAGCAATCCCGGCTACCACATGCTCGAACAAATATTTAACCCGGTCGCTCTCCAGCTTGCCGAAACGCAAAGAGTTCAGAGAAGCGATCGGTCTTGCGCCCATAGAGAAAATGTCGCGAATAATGCCGCCAACCCCAGTCGCCGCACCTTGATAAGGCTCCACAGCCGAAGGGTGGTTATGACTTTCGATCTTGAACACGACCGCCTGATTATCACCGATATCGACGATCCCTGCACCTTCACCCGGACCCATCAGTACGCGTGGACCACTGGTCGGAAATCTTCTTAGAAGCGGCTTGGAGTTCTTGTATGCGCAGTGCTCAGACCACATTACGCTGAATACGCCAATCTCTGTATAGTTCGGTTTGCGACCCAGAAATCCGCAGATCAGCTCATACTCGCTATCCGAAACGCCCATCTGTTTATAAATTTGCTGCTCTGCAATTTGCTCTGCATTCGGTTCCTTAGCGGACACTTGCTGACTCATGCTGATCCCTCCAAGTCTTCAAAATCGATGTGAACATTTTCTTGCCATCCTCTGATCCAAGCAGATTGCTAACCGCACGCTCCGGATGCGGCATCATGCCGACTACATTACCGCGTTCATTGGCGATCCCGGCGATATCATCAAGCGACCCATTCGGATTATGAACATAACGGAAAATAATTTGTCCGTTCGCCTGCAGCTGCGCGAGAGTCTTCTCATCGCAATAATAGTTGCCTTCCCCATGCGCGATTGGAATGTTAATCTCCTCGCCAAGTGCATATTCGCTCGTGAATGGATTGCTGTTGTTCTCAACCCGCAGAAGCGTGTCATGACAGCGGAACTTCAGCGACATATTGCGGCGCAGTGTTCCTGGCAACAGGCCCGCCTCGGTCAAAATTTGAAATCCGTTGCAAATGCCAAGCACAAACTTGCCTGCCTCCGCCGCTTTGGCCACCTCAGCCATTACCGGGGCAAAGCGGGAAATCGCACCGCAGCGAAGATAATCACCATAAGAGAAGCCACCCGGAACCAGGATACAATCATAAGCGGATAAATCCGTAGCTGTATGCCATACATAATCAACAGGTTCACCTAATGTATCCTCCACAGCTTTGTAGCAGTCGATGTCACAGTTGGAACCGGGAAATACGAGTACTGCGAATTTCATGAATTAGCCCTCCAATTCAAAGCGGTAGTCTTCTACGACCGTATTCGCCAGAAGCTTCTCACACATTGCCTTGACACGGGCCTCGGCCTCGAAGCGATCATCCGTATCAAGCTGAAGCTCCATATACTTGCCGATACGAACGCTTCCCACTTCGTGGAAGCCCATAGAATGCAGTGCGCCTTGCACGGCAACTCCCTGCGGATCAAGTACGCTTTGTTTAATGGTGACATAGACCTTCGCTTTCAACATATCTCTCATGTTCCTCCTAAGGGTTTGTATTGCGGCGCAGCCGCGGTATAAGGTAGTTCAAGAGCTCTTTTCGGGATGAAAACCGTACCTTTTGAACACTATTAACACTTTATGAACTGCTCTATGAACACAAAAGCTTGAAGCACGGGATGAAAGAAAATCCGGTTGCTATATTGGTTGAACTAAAAATAGAAAGATGAAGGCAGCCGGGTGAAATGTTCCTTCGATCGCTACTGTTCCTAAATTTTCTTAATTTCATAGAATCCAAAAAGATAGAAATTCGTTCCACAAAGACGAACGTTACAGTTCCCCAGAATCATTTCTTCCTCTCGCCTATTCTTCAACTTCTATAGCTGCTGCCCGGAAATGCGAGAATAAATTTCTCGATAACGGCGTGAAGTTTCCTCGACTACTGGTGTCGGCAGCGGATCAGGCTGACTGTTCTGATCCCAGTCGGAATGCGCCAGATAATTGCGCACCGGCTCTTTATCCATACTGTCAATATCTACGTCAAGCGCATATTTCTCTTTAGCCCAGAAACGAGAGGCATCCGGAGTGAAAATCTCATCAATCAAAATCAGCTTGCCATCGATCAGTCCAAATTCCAGCTTGCAATCTGCCAAAATGATATCGCGCTTCTCGCAGAAATCACGAGCAAAAGCATACAGCTCAAGACTGCGGCTGCGCAGCTGCTCAGCCAGTTCGGCTCCGACATCATTCGCCATCTCCTCAAAGGAGATATCCTCATCATGGCCAACATCGTTCTTGGCGGCAGGAGTAAAGATTGGCTCCGGCAATTGATTATTCATCCGCAGGCCTTCCGGAAGCGAAATGCCGTTGATCTCACCGTTCTTCTGATATTGCCGCCAGCCTCCGCCAGTGACATAACCACGCACTACGCATTCGATATCAATCCGCTGCGCCTTGCGGGTAACCATCACTCTTTTGCGAAGAACATCCTTATTCTCTTCGCTGATTACATCGCCAAGCCGTTCGACATCGGTATGCACAACATGATTCTCCATCAGCTCTGCAGTCTGTTCAAACCAAAAGGCACTGAGCCGATTCAGAACATTGCCTTTATCAGGCACAGCCGGTTCAAGCACGTAGTCAAAAGCGGAAATCCGGTCGGTCACGACGATTAAGTAGTGTTCACCAAGATCATACAATTCGCGAACCTTACCTTTATACAGCAACGGGGCGTTCACTAGGCCCTCTGCCGTAGAAATGGCTCTTGCTGACATAATCACTGTCCTCCTTAGTGGCGCGCCGCCCTGCCCAGACGTGAATTCAAGAGTCAATAGCCAAGCGGCGCTGCCGTATAAGCCTCCATAAGAGGCGATGAACTTCCCTTAACCTTCGATCAACCCAAGCTTGCGGAAGATTGTATCCACATGCTTCAAGTGCCAAGCCGGATTGAACGCATCGTCAATCTCTTCCTGGCTTAACACGGCTGTAATCTCCGGCGTCTCCTCGATAATGTCACGGAAGTGATGCTGCGTCTCCCAAGCCTGCATCGCTCGCGGCTGCACCGTATCATAAGCTTGTTCACGGCTGAAGCCTTTATCGATGAGCTTCGTCATCACGCGGCCGGAGAACGGCACGCCGTAAGTGCGCTCCATATTGCGCTTCATATTATCAGGGAATACCGTCAAATTCTTGACGATATTACCGAAGCGATTCAGCATGTAGTTGAGCAGCATCGTCGCATCCGGGAGAATGACCCGTTCGACCGAGGAATGCGAGATGTCGCGCTCATGCCAGAGCGTCACATTCTCGTAAGCGGAGATCATATGCCCTCGGATAACACGGGACAAGCCAGAAATATTCTCACAGCCAATCGGATTGCGTTTATGCGGCATCGCTGAGGAACCTTTTTGCCCTTTGGCGAAAGCTTCCTCTACCTCACGGAATTCACTCTTCTGTAATGCGCGGATCTCTGTAGCGAATTTATCGAGCGATGTAGCAATCAGGGCCAGCGTTGCCATGTATTCAGCATGGCGGTCGCGCTGCAGCGTCTGCGTCGAGATTGGAGCGGCCTTCGTGCCGAGCTTCTTGCAGACGAATTGTTCAACCGAAGGATCAATATTGGCGTACGTTCCGACAGCACCGGAGATTTTACCGTATTGTACATTGTCTGCCGCATGGCGGAAACGATCCAGATTGCGCTTCATCTCTTCGTGCCAGAGCGCCATTTTCAGTCCGAAGGTGGTCGGTTCGGCATGTACCCCATGCGTACGCCCCATCATCGGGGTATCTTTATAGGCCAGCGCCTTATCGTGCAAAATTTCAATAAAATTGATAATATCCCGTTCCAGGATTTCATTAGCCTGCTTCAGCAAGTAGCCAAGAGCTGTGTCAACGACGTCCGTCGAGGTCAGACCGTAGTGAACCCATTTGCGCTCTGCGCCCAATGTCTCGGAGACAGCTCGTGTAAAAGCAATGACGTCATGACGCGTCTCCTGTTCAATTTCGTAGATCCGGTCCATATCAAAAGAAGCGTTCTTCCGCAGCAGTTCCACATCGTCCTTAGGAATAATCCCCAGCTCCGACCAAGCTTCACAAGCGCACAGCTCTACCTCCAGCCATGCTTTGAATTTATTTTCCTCCGTCCAGATCGCTCTCATTTCCGGTCTGCTGTAACGTTCAATCATGAGTGTTGATTCCTCCATATTTTGGTTTTCTTTATCCAATCAAGCCCGTCCGATACCTCTTCACAGAGCAAATTGATATGCCCCATTTTCCGTTTAGGTGCCGAACCGCTCTTCCCATATAAGTGTACTTTCGGAATGACGGCAAATCCAGTCTGCCTCCCCGGAGCCAAGCGTTCGTCCGGCTGCTTCCGTCCGTTCTGGTCTTCGGAGTTCGACATTTCCCTATACCACTGACCCGTTGTCATTGCCAGTTCGACCTTATCTATATGTTCTCCAAGTATGTTCACCATTACGACAGGTGTTCGCAGCGAGGGATCTCCGAGCGGAAGATTGCAGATCGCCCGGACATGCTGCTCGAACTGCGAGGCATTGCAGGCCTCCATCGTGTAATGTCCGGAATTATGAGGCCGCGGAGCAAGCTCGTTAACGAACAGTTCTCCGTCCTTCGTCAGGAACATCTCCACAGCAAGTAATCCGACCGCGCCCATCGATTTAGCGATGCGAGCGGCAAGCCGCTCCGCGTCCCGCTGGATTGACTCGGCTATGCGAGCCGGGACAATCGATACATGCAGGATATTATCGACATGAATATTCTCGGCAACAGGAAATGTCTTGATCTCCCCACGTGGGCTGCGCGCGGCAATGACGGACAATTCCTTCTCAAAGGAAATAAATTGCTCCAGTACAAGCTCCGTATCGGCCTTGCTCAACTCCGCATAGGCCGCGGCGATTTCCGCTTCTGAGCGGATCACCCACTGCCCTTTGCCGTCATAACCTCCGGTCGCCGTCTTCAGAACGCTTGGCAACCCAAGCTTTGCTATGGCCGCCCTCAGTTCATCCTCACTGCCGATCTCCGCATAGGGGGCCACACGTACGCCCGCAGCTTCCACCGCCTTCTTCTCCCGCAGGCGATGCTGCGTAGTGTACAACAGGCGGCTTCCTTGCGGCACATAGGATTGCTCCGTAAGCAGAGCCGCCACCTCTGCATCGACATTCTCGAATTCGTAAGTGATGACATCCGATCGTTTGGCAAGCAGCTTCGCCGCTTCTTTGTCGCTGTATGCCGCCACGATCTGCTCGGCGACCTGACCGCACGGCGCAGCCGTTGTCGGATCAAGCGCGATGAAGCGGTATCCCAGATTGCTGCCTGCGAGTGCCATCATCCTTCCCAGCTGGCCTCCGCCAAGTACGCCAATAGTCGCGCCAGGCCGAATAATCCGTTCTGTCTCAAGACCTGTGACAGCCTTGCGCTCCGAGATCCTTTTATCCATTATTGTTGCTCCTCCAACACCAGCTCATCGCTTGTCTCAATGACCGCATCACGCAATGCTGTACGCCGCTGCTCCAGAAGCTGCGCCAGCTCGGGATCAAACGCACCAAGGATTTGCGCAGCCAGCAGGCCTGCATTGGTGGCCCCAGCCTTGCCGATTGCAACTGTGGCAACAGGAATGCCACCGGGCATTTGTACGATGGACAGCAGGGAATCAAGTCCGTTAAGCGCAGCGGATTTGACTGGCACGCCAATGACGGGAAGCGTCGTCTTCGCGGCAACCATGCCTGGCAAGTGAGCCGCGCCGCCCGCGCCAGCGATAATCACCTTAATGCCGCGCCCTGCGGCCTGCTCTGCGAATTCAAACATCAAGTCCGGAGTACGGTGAGCGGAGACAACCTTCTTTTCATATGGAATTCCAAGCTCCTCCAGAATGACGCAAGCATGGGACATCGTGCCCCAATCCGATTTGCTGCCCATGATCACTGCAACCTGTGCTGACATTCTTCAACCTACTTTCTTAAGTATAAGTTTGATTACAAAACCGGGTAGTACTATTGAAGTGAATGAATGACTAGAAAAACTGTAAAATCACATTGTGTAGCTTAGCTTCATTAAGGATGTATTCCAAAAGGATTATAAGAAAAGGATGTATTCCAAAAGTCTAGAAACAAAAAAAGTCCTGGAAGCTCCGAGAAATAACAAAGTATTTCCAGAAATCCGGACCAAAAGTGAATACGCCCTCGCCCCTTTTGCCATCAGGGGAACAGAACGATCGGCTTCATGAATGTCTAATGCGGCTATATTCGTCTCAGGCTGCGCCACACCGTGGACGGCTCCCACCCTGGGCCTCGTCCAATCTTCATTAACCCATGCACACCGCTCGTCAAACAATTCAATAGACTCATTCTGCAGCACATGCATGTCGTTGTTCCAATGATCCGTAAGGAGAATGGTATGACCTATCCTAAATGACGTATTCACTCGTAGTCCGACTATTTAAGGTAATCAGGTAGAGACTCCCGGGCCATATTCCCAAGGTTATACGAGCGATTATTCCACAAAATTCTATTAGAAAAAGCGGGTTCAACAAAACAGATAATGTGAACATTCTATGAGCAAATGACCTGCTCTCTATGACTAGTTTAACAATCCCTGCTGGCCTGTGTCAACTAAAACACGAACAATATAAAAATGTTATAAATTAATGTTCGTTTTTAACCCATGCACTTATTGCCAACCCATTCCTAAAGCCTTATATCATCGTAAATTTACATAAATTCTGTATTTATAACAAGAGACCGTCCTCAGTAATAAACTGTTGTACAGGACGGTCTCTGCTTTTCTGATTATATATAATAATTATTCCTTGGAATGATAGTATTGTGAAAACACATCCGCCAAAGCTTCAGCGGCACGCTGGCTTTCCTGGAACGTATTATTGGCTCCCCCGATCTCGATCAGGATGCTGCCTGGGGATACCGATTGATTGTATTCGCCATTACCTTGCTTTGCAGTCTTCAGCAGCACGCCCCGGGACAAGCCGGGATAATTCTTCTTCAATAGCTCATTCAGCGCATCGGCAAACTGCTTGTTCTTCGCATAGTTGTTATGATTCGTTCCAATCACGAATAAAATGCGCGCATAAGACTCCCCGTTAATCGAAGCTGTTGTCGTCTGCTTCGGTACATCGCTGTCACGATGAATATCGAGGAAATAAGTCAATGAAGGATTCGTCTTCAGCGCTGTATTGATCGCTCTGCGCGATTCCTCATATGATTTGGAATAGCTGAGCCTCTGCTCCTCCAGTCGTCTTGCTATATCAATGTTATTAACGAACGTCGGCACACCTTTCTCCTGTAACACATCACCTAGATATCTGCCAACCATCGCAATATTCATATCACGGTCATCTACCGAAGAACCCTTCACATTACGGGCCACACTTCGCCACGATTCCCGATTATGAGAGGAATAGATGAATACTTGATTCTCATAATTCACTTCAGCATTTGACTGTCCCGCAGGATCCTGTGCGCCGTTGGCGGAATCAATCTGTACCACCCAACCTGCGATATAGGCCATGCCCCCATCCTGCAATGCGACCTTGTACCAATCTCCATCACTCTCTACGATCGTATAAGATTCGCCAGGCTGCGCCTTGCCAACGATCTCGAAATCCATGCCAGGTCCGACACGCAGATTCGTCACATCAACAATTTTAACGACGGAAGCACCTTGATCGCCTGCATCAGATTCCCCGTTCGCTGCTTGATCGGGTTTATTTTGCTCCACAGATTGAGGCTTCTCCTCTTGACTACTCTGGAACTTATCCTGCTCCTGCTTAACGACCTTGGTCTCACCTTGGGTGGCTTTGGTGTCATTCTTAACAACCTTGGTCTCACCCTGGGTGGCTTTGGTGTCATTCTTAACGGTTCCTTTGTTCCCGTCTTGTACATACTCGATATAATCGCTGTGTACCCAGCCATTCGATTTCGCCAGCTTAATCTTGATCCATTTTCCCTGCTTATCCAGCACCTGATATATATTCTGCTTGCCGATCATCTGGATCACCGCTGCCTTCAGGTTAGGCTCTGTGCGCACATTCAGACGTTCCACCGTACTTCTGGCATATTCAACCTTCTTAACATGATCACTTGCCTTGGTATTGGTATCTTGCTTCTTCACAGTCTTGACCTCAGCAGCGCTCCCTTTGGCCGCATGAGCCTGACCTGGAGCATATAGACTATTAACACTTCCTAGTAAAAGAACGACACATACAGCAACTCTCCACATTTTGAAACGAGGCAAAATCATTTCTCTCCCAACATCGATAGTCTTGCTCTATTATTTCGACATAGATAGATGAAACCCTCCCCTATTCGCCGAAATGATCGAGACGGATTACTAGATTGCGAGGGTCGGTTCTACTCTAACGGAAATACAGACCTCTATATGGCGAAAAAAGCCCTGTTTGCAAATCTAACGGAACTGGGGGGCGTTAATCGACTATAATTGGACCAAATTCCCGCTCATTTTGCCAAATAAGGTACCGTATTTCCGTTAGAATTCGCAGCAGCGGTCATTTGGGACTAATAGCAGCTCTGATTTCCGTTAAAATGGGCAACGGACGCATTCTGCTTTAATAGCGGCTCTGATTACTAGATTGCAAGGGACGGTCCTACTCTAACGGAAATGCAGACCTCTATATGGCGAAAAAAGCCCCGGTTGCAAATCTAACGGAACTGGGGGGCGTTAATCGACTATAATTGAACCAAATTTCCACTCGTTTTGCCAAATAAGGTACTATATTTCCGTTAGAATTCGCAGCAGCGGTCATTTTGGGCTAATAGCAGCTCTGATTTCCGTTAAAATGGGCAACGGACACATTCTGCTTTAATAGCGGCTCTGATTACTAGATTGCAAGGGACGTTCCTACTCTAACGGAAATACAGACCTCTATATGGCGAAAAAAGCCCTGTTTGCAAATCTAACGGAACTGGGGGGCGTTAATCGACTATAATTGGACCAAATTCCCGCTCATTTTGCCAAATAAGGTACCGTATTTCCGTTAGAATTCGCAGCAGCGCCATTCTGTTCAAATAACGGCTCTGATTTCCGTTAGAGAATATGCGGACTCACGAACTTTCGGACTCATCAGGCTTGCTGACTTGCAACTTATGAACTTATGAACTTATGGATTTATGGATTTATGGATTTATGGATTTATGGATTTATGGATTTATGGATTTATGGACCTACGAACTTGCGGACTCGCGAAATTACAAACCTACGAACTTACGAACTTACGAACTTACGAACTTACGAACTTACAAACCTACGAACTTACGAACTTACGAGCTTGTATACTTACAGACTTGTGGACTTACGGACTCACGGACTTACGAACCTACAAACTCGCGAATCTACGTACCTACGTACCTACAGACTTACAGCCAGGATCGCACGCGAATTTGATTTTTTGATTGTCACTGCTTGCTATTCTAAAAGCAAAGCAATGGCCGCATATCACGCAAGCCACATTTCACACAAATAAAGGCCAGCTCTTAGCAATCTTCCTTACTAAGAGCTGACCCTTGTCTTAAGCTTTATTTTTTATTTTACGACCAGAACCGGGATTCTGGAATGCTGGACGACATTGTGGCTGACGCTGCCAAGCACGAACTCGCGTATGCCGCCAAGACCGCGGCTGCCGATTACGATCAGATCGTTATGATTCTTCTTCGTATAATCAAGTATGACCTCAGCTGGCGCACCTTGCATCAATTGAACGGTAGCATTAACCCCTGCCTCTTCCAGGCGCTTCTTTGCTTCCTCCACCGTCTTCTCTGCAAGCTCATAGAACTCCTCATTCACAGAAGCAGGCACGGGAGCGAAGCCGTCTGCTACGTAGAACCGAGGGAAATCAAACACATGGAGCACTTCAAGCGTCGTATCCGGGTTCAATTTTGCCAATTCAATCGCTTTGTCTAACGCTTTGGTACCCGCTTTGGATCCATCGTATGCTGCTACTATTTTGGAGAATAACATAACAAGCACCTCTCTCATCTAAGTATTAATACGATTAACCGTCAACTAGCCAATAGTACGATAGAATTTAATGCGCCAATCATAAATCAGGTTAGAAAATAACCATACAACACTGCGTTCAAAAGGAGTAACAGCGGAATCCCGATCCGGAAGCTCATATGCTTGGTCTTATGGCGTTTCGTATTCATAGCGATCAATACGCCTAACGCTCCGCCGATAAAGGCCAGCAGAAACAGCGTCTTCTCGGGGATTCTTTCCTTCCTCTGCCTTGCGCGCCGCTTATCGTCGGACATGACCAGATAGGCCACTAAATTAATAAAAATCAGCCAAATGACCAGGCCCATTCTCATGCCGATTGCTCCCTTCGAATTCGAGATAGAATTAACTCTATCTAATTATATTATAACGCCAATTCCCGCAATTAAAAAGCTCCCCGCAAAGGGGAGCTTCAATGCAGCAGCTAGGATTCCTGCTTCGGAATCTTGTTCAAGCTGGATGGCTTGCCCGCCTGCTTCTTAGGCTGCAGCTCATCGGCGGCTTCCATAATACTTGACTTGTTCTGCTGATTTTTAATTTTTTGCGCTTTATTATGCGGCATATGCATACCACCTCCAGGCATAGCATCCCGGGATGACCCATGATTTATGCATAACGCTTACTGATTCTTCTTTTCCATCGCCGCCTTGAGCAGCTCTCCCAGATTATTGCCGGCCGGCTCCTGCTTCGCATATTGCTTGACCAGCTTCTGCTGCTCCCGCTTATTGATATGCTTCGAATCCTTATTCATTACTTCCGTTATTCCGCAGGAGAGACACTGTACATATAGCCCCGCCTTGCCTTCCTTAAGCTCCATCTTCTTATGACATTGTGGGCAACGGCGATTGGACAATCTCTTCTCTCCGGAGCGTTTATAGCCGCAATCTTCATTCGGACAGATTAACAGCAGCCCCCGCTTCGTCTTCTTCTCCAACAATCTTGTCCCGCAATCCGGGCAATGGCTGTTCGAGACATTATGCGGCTTATAGGATGCCTCACTGTTCTTAACGCCCTTCACCAGGCTCTGCGCCATCTCGCGGATACCGCCCAGGAACGGTCCCGGTTTGCCTTGTCCGCGAGCGATCCGCTCGAGCTCCGCTTCCCAGCGCGCCGTCAGATCAGGGCTGCGCAAATCCGCCGGAGCCAGCTCAATCAATTGTTTCCCCTTGCCGGTTGGATGCAGCAAATTCCCCTGTCGCTCGATCGTATCCGAATTCACCAATTTCTCGATAATATCGGCGCGTGTCGCCGGTGTGCCAAGACCATGCTTCTCCATCTGCGTCAGGAGGGCTGCCTCGGTATAACGCTTTGGCGGCTGAGTACGTCCACTCTGAATTATGCAGCGCTTAACAGTGACGGCTTCCCCTTCCTTCAGCTCCGGAAGCGCAGCTCCGCTCTCCAGATCATCCTCGTCTTCCTCTCCGTCAAGAAGCGCCTCATCATAAGCGGCTCGCCAGCCGCTCTCCTTCATGGTAATACCCTTGGCATGCAAGGTCTCCCCGGCTACATCGATCTCTACGGCGACATTGTCATAGCGGGCAGGTGGATAAAATAAGCTGATGAACCTGCGCACGATCAGATCGTACAATCTGCGTTCCTCAGAGCTAAGCGCGTTCAGCAGCACGGTCTGCTCTGTCGGAATAATCGCATGGTGATCCGTGACCTTGCTATCATCAACAATCCGCTTCGACAAAGGCAGCGGTTTGCGAAGCAACGGCCGGGCTATCGCCGCATAAGGCCCGATGGCGACACTGATCAGTCTTTCTTTTAACGTATCAGCCATGTCTGAGGACAGATAACGTGAGTCCGTGCGCGGATAGGTAACCAGCTTATGCTGCTCATACAAGCGCTGCAATACATTGGATGTCTGTTTCGCCGAGAATCCGAGCATCCGGTTCGCATCCCGCTGCAGCTCCGTCAGATCATAAGCCAGCGGATGAGGGACATGCTTTTCCGTCTTTTTCAGCTTGACGATTTTACCGGTGCGTCCGCTTAGTTTATTTTGCAGGCTTTGTACTTTATCATTTTCGAAAATACGGGAATCGCCATTACTCCCCCGCCAAGTCGCTTCAAAATTGCCTAGGTCGGCGCGCAGAACGCTGTATTCCTCGGAACGGAACTTGAGGATCTCGTTCTCACGCTGCATGATCATCCCGAGCGTAGGAGTCTGTACACGCCCGGCCGACAAAGGCGAGCCAAATTTACAAGTCAAAGCTCTCGTGACATTCAAGCCAACCATCCAATCCGCCTCTGCACGACAGCGGGCCGAATGATACAACCGTTCGAACTGACTTCCCGGCTTGAGCGATGCGAACCCTTCCTTGATCGCCTTGTCCGTCTGCGACGATATCCACAACCGCTTGAACGGCTTGTTCCACTTCGCCATATCCATGATCCATCTCGCCAGCAGTTCTCCCTCGCGCGCCGCGTCGGTGGCGATGATCAGCTCCTCAATATCCTGCCTGCGCATAAGCTGCTGAACAGCCTTATACTGATGGCTGCTCTCTCTGAGCACTTTCAGCTTCATTTTGTCAGGGAGAATCGGCAGGTCCTCCAGCGACCAGTTGCTAAATTTTTTATCATAATCCTCAGGCTCAGCCAGTCCAACCAAATGGCCCAGCGCCCAAGTAACCACATACTTGCTTCCTTCAAAATGGCTCTTATGCTTCTCACGGCTGCCCATCACCCGCGCGATTTCACGCGCAACCGACGGTTTCTCCGCTAATACCAAAGTTTTCATATTGTAAAAGATGCACTCCCTTCCTCCCTCCATTATAGCATCTCATCCTGCCGGAATATAAATTCCCCTACCCTTTTTAATAATAGATAGACGTGGATACGGACAACCCGTTCGTGGAATTCGAGGTTGAGGAGGAATCGAGAACTACAACCTCCACAACAACGCTGGCACCAATCACCAATGCAGTGTTAATCGTTAAATTTGCCGCAGAGAGAGTACTCATGCCGCCCCGCTGCAGGACACCGTTCACATATAAATTGAAATATCCGTTCTCCGGCGGAACAACCAGTCCATTTGCAGGAACCGAGTTGCCTCCATCATCAGTGAAGCTGCTCGCCTGTACAACAGTCGTGCTTCCGATAATATTCCCCAGTACAATTCCTGCACTATAGCGATATACGGTTGGTATCGTATTCGTCGCCGTAGTGACGGTAACACCACCGCTGACAGTGCTCTGCGCCTGCAAATTCATTTTAATAACTGACATATGCTTTTCCCTCCTGCCATCTTCTGTAAATCTCCTTATTTTCGGAAAATTACTATAAAATATGATTGAATAACGTGCTTGGTTTGGACTTACGGTAAATTCATGCTTATTCCCGAGCAAAAACAGAAGACTCCTACACTAACATAGGAGTCTTCTCCGGATGGGTCACCTTGCCCGACTATTCCGGCCGTTATTTACTTCTCGAATTCAAGAAATAACAGATTCTGATACACATGTTTACTGAAAGGAAATTTGAAGCTTAAGCCAAAGCCAGTAGAATCGATACGAACTGCCTTCAATGCCGAAGACCTTACCGTGCTGCGGATGAGTGCAACTGCCAGCGGTTTATTATGACAACGAATGGCCCGGGCAAGTCGATCCGCGAAGGATCGCTGGCAAGCCAACCTGCAATAAAGAGGCAGGATTGCCCGTGTCACGGCACGGTGGGCAGCGGTCTCGAACTTGAATCGCGCGGTTCCTGGCGGGATCGTTACACCATTCGAATAGCTTGATTTGTGAATCGCAAATGAAATAAAATATCCGATCGCATTGGTTCCTAGTCCGTGTCTGCCCAACACAGGGGATACTTTACGCAACAGCTTTGTCAGCGCATGAAGATCAGCCGAGACGACAGCCCTGCTCCAGGCGGCCGCGTATTTTCGATTGCAGGCTATCGCTTCGTAGAAAGGCAGCATCTGACGTGCAATTCGCTGCAATACTGCTCCTGTCGGGGCGTGAACAGGCCGTCGCCTGCCCCTATGCTTCACCATTACATCATCTCCCTATAGTCCGATTTGGATCACGAAGTCGTTCAGAACTAACTCGACATCGAATCTTGAGTTCACCCGGGCCTAAAGCGGATAATTGCAAGATCATGTTTCCTACGGAAACACCTCAAATGCTCACGTACCCACTACAGCCGTTCGCTCCTCGCTCCCCAGTTTCATGCAACTGTAGCGTTTTGAACCAACGCACATCAGGAGCAAACCTCGGTGCTGAAAACCGGACTTTTCTAGACTGCTATATTGTATGGAAATGCCTATAAAATGGACTGGGCTCATTGCATTTAGTATGGGATTACATGCTAAATACCCTGGGCTGGACAACAGCCTATTCTGATTGCTATGCTATTTCAAGTGCTGCAGACAAGAGTATTCATTCAGGAGAGAAGAAGGAGAACGGGGATTATGCCGATAAATAGACGCCTTAACACGGATCAGGACTTCCAGGATGCGCTGGACCGCCAGCTGCGGATTCGCGTATTTCACAATAGTCATATGGTTGAGAGCGGAGCGATCATCGTCCGCTTTACCGAGGATAAGATTATTACTCAGACCAGCGTTAGCGATCTCACCTATCATTCGCGTCAAGAATGCGAGTTTTTTGAATTAAAGAAGTCATAGCGGCGGCGTAAGCCTGCGATTTGCTTAATGTAAAAAATCAGACGTCCTGGCAGGAAAAAATCCCGCCTGGACCGCCTGATGATAAGGTGTTAGCCTGTTAGCTTTTTACTATTAAATTAAATCAATCTATAGCCAGCGGGGAGAGTGCCGCTGCTGCGGATATCGCGAATTTGCTGCAAGGTCAGACGCTGATTGGTCGATATAATCGATTCAACGTCATTCCCTGAGATCAAATCATCCAAATCGGCAATACTGCGATTGCCACGATACACACGGAAATTGCCTCTGAACCGCGTCCTAGTAAACAACACCAGAGTTGCGTTGCTGCTCGTAGAGAAAAAGCGCAGACTCTCGATCCCATCAAGGATGTTATCCGTATTACGGATGCCCAAATTTCCTGTATAAACTCGGCTGGCTCCCCGGAAGTTCTCTTCGCTGTAAACTGTTAACCTCGGATAAGTTTGCGATACATGTACTTGTTTCATGCTGATGCTCCCTTCTCTTTTTGCTAATCTATCTTATTAAGAGAAAGAAGCATTGGTATAAACCAATCCCCCGCAATCTGCAAAATGATGCAAATGAATCAGGGGATATGCATCGCATCATAACTAAGCCGCCGTCCCCGGATCCGCACGGTTCGCGAGATCAGACACCGGCTCGTCCTTCCCGAACCGAATGAATATCGCCACACCGCACAAAATAACGAATCCAGCCCCCAGCTGAAGGAAGCCAAGTCTCTCTTTCAGCAATAACCAGGCCAGCAAAGAGGCAAAAACCGGCTCCCCCAATACAGCCATGGACACAGCAGCCGCACTGATATATTTCATCAGCCAGTTGAACAGATAATGGCCGAATAAGGTCGGCACTACAGCCAGCAGGAGGAAAATTCCCCATTCTCTCGGCGCATAACCCGTAAATGGAATATGACGAACCAGGTTATACCCTGCCAGAAAAGTCGCCGCGATGGCAAAAACCCAGAAATTATACACATAAGCACTCAAGCTCTTAAGTAAGTGCTTGCCGATCAGCATATGTACGGCTACCGCGACTGTTCCCAGAAGAGATAAAATATCCCCGCGAATCGCCTTCTCCGATAGCTGGAAATCCCCAATGCCTATAGCCAGTGAGCCGATAAGAGCGAGGCCGAGACCGATCAGCATGGCCCGGTTGATCCGGGCACCAAACAGAAAAAATGATCCGAACATCACGATAATCGGTTCTAAAGTTAGAATCACCGTTGAACTGGCTACGGTTGTCAGCTGCAAGGACCCCATCCACAACAGAAAATGCAGCCCTAGCATAAGTCCCGATGAGAGCAGCGTGAGCCATTGCCTGGAAGTCAACCGGAGCAATTCTTTACGATACTTCCATAGCAAAGAAAGCATTAGCAGATTTGTAAGATACAATCTGTACATCGCAATAATAGATACCTCAGCGGTAGACCAGCGCACAAAAATAGAAGAGAACGATATCGCTATGATCCCGATGATATAGAGTACTTCATATGACACAGATGATTTAACCCTGGAGTACATTTTAGCTTCCCTCGATCCAATAATATGTATATTTTACATGTCGGCACACCGCATTAAGCGGATACCTATCCTGGTCCCAGCAATGGATCTTAGTACGGCTTTCAGTCCGCCCCTTCGCTGGTCATACCCTGTTCACGCAATAATGCCCCACCAGATTTTAATGGCGGTTGCGGCGATTAGCACAGCTAATGCAACCCGAAGGTATTTTACATTCAAGTAACGACTGACATGAGCGCCGATCGGGGCTCCAATAACACTGCCGAATATCGTAAACGCCGTGGGCAGCAGCGGAATCCCTCCGCCGATGAGTTTGCCGGTTACACCGCCAATTGCCGAAATAAATACGATAGCCAGTGAAGAGGCTACCGTAACGCGGGTAGGGAGCTTCAGCACGGTCAGCATAATCGGAATTAAGATGAACGAGCCGCCTGCTCCTACTATCCCGGATACGATCCCGACCAAGAGAGCTGCAACCGCAGCCGTAACCTGGTTATAGGAAATGGCCCGGAGGTCCGTATCTTCCCTGCTGCCCCGATTCGGCACCATCATCATCACAGCCGCCAGCACGGCCAGCACGCCGTATATGATATTAATCGTCTCGCTTGGTAAATATTTAGAGCTAACACTGCCTGCCAAGCTGCCGATCAAGATACTGATCCCCATATTGCTGATAAGCCCTCTATGCATCAACGGCTTTTCATTCCTGGTCTGCTTCTTATAGGCCAAGACACCCGCCATAGACGAGAAGAATACCTGAAACATGCTGATTTCTGACACTTCTTTTGGGGTAAAGTTACCTACATGGAGTAGATCAGGAATATACAGCAGCAGCGGATAATTAATAATCGCCCCACCGATACCCAGCAAGCCGGAAAAAAATGAACCTATCAGGCCAATCAGAAACATAATGAAATATCCTGCTGTGTCCACGTATGTATACCTCCCAAGCTGCTCATAATATTTTGCACAAACGATATACGAACGAACCATGATGCGCTATAATAAACAAAACCAAGTAAATCAATGGGATAAATGTAGACGGAGGTGTTGTTGACATGCTTAGCAAACTCAAGTCCTTATTTCAGGACCGCTGTCCGGATTGTAATGAAAAGCTTCATGTCAAATCGGACTCACTTCGCTGCATCAAAAGTTGTCCCAACCAACATTATACCGAAGAGACATACTGTCACTTAAATATTCGCATCGTGTACCGCGATTAAATCCCGGTTCATTTTAACACTCTGCGTCCTAATGATACCGCCTCTTGTTTATTATGTACAGCATACTTCGTACGGCTAATTGCTTATGCGGCCTGGTTATTTTTTCTCTAATACAAACGGTGTATACTGGCATTATCATTATTTCTAAGAAGGCGGTGTTTTTCTATTATGAGCATTACAGTAAGCAAAGCTTGGGTGTTGGCACGAATGTATGAGCCCGATGTAACGATCGTGGATTGCCGCTTTGAATTAGGGCAGCCTGACGCAGGGCGGAAAGCTTATGAAGAAGAGCATATTCCCGGCGCAGTCTACCTGGATCTTGAACAGGATCTCTCCTCTCCAATAAGCGAGCATGGCGGTCGCCATCCGCTTCCTGAACCGGAACAGCTAAGCAAAACTCTGGCCAAAATTGGCATTACGCCTGAAACGCGGGTTATCGCCTATGACGACCAAGGCGGAATGTACGCCTCCCGATTATGGTGGCTGCTAAGTTATTTAGGACATAAGCAGGCCCATGTTATGAACGAGGGCTTCACGGCCTGGAAGAATGCCGATTTTCCGGTAACTGCTGATCAGCCGATCCGCGTGCCGGCAAGCTACACCTATAGCCTGCATCCCGAATTACTTGCCAGTATAGATGAGGTGCGCAGCGCGGCTGGAAATAGCGAGGTCATTCTCATTGATTCGCGTGATCCGCGCCGTTATCAAGGGTTAGAGGAAACGATGGATAAAGCGGCCGGTCATATTCCGGGAGCGAAAAATAAGTTCTGGAAGCTGCTCATCGAACAGGACGGAAAATGGCTGGCTTCCGATCAGCTGGCGGAGCATTACAAGGAATTTCCCGCTGACAAGGAAATTATCGTCTACTGCGGTTCGGGCGTCTCGGCTTGTCCGAATTTCATTGGACTGAAGGAAGCCGGGTACGAGAAGGTAAAGCTCTATGCGGGAAGCTGGAGCGACTGGGTTAGCTATGAGGAGAATCCGATCGCGACGGGTGAGGAATAGAGCCAATAGAGGTTAACAGAGTATTTCAAATAAGATTCAAGCTGAACAGACGAAGGCTGTAACGGGTCAGGAACAAAGGACCTGTTGCAGCCTCTTTTATTTTTTATTTAACCACTTGCAGACAAGAGGGAACGTAAACTTCACAATATTTGAGAGACATAGAGCAGTTTATTAGAAGAATAATGCCAGGTGAGCAGCTATAATGAAAACGCATTCAAAGGACATGTCCCTCTCTGGGTCGCGCATTTCAAAGCAGCTGCAATAGAGAAAGGAGGAGTAATGAAGAGACTTGCAACTAGGTGACTCCCGCTGACTGAATTAGGATTAATATCCGGCGCTAATGTACGTCTACAGAGATGACTTCAAGTGAGGATAAAAAGATTAAACGTTAAAGGAGACCGATGCATGAAATCTAAACGTTTTATTTCATCGTTCCTAGTTACGATCATGTTATTTACCTTAGTTGATATGAATTTGGTGCTCGCTGACGAGAACACGCCTATTAATAAGACGAATTATACCGCGACGGCGAATGGCGAGGCGAATAAGACTGCATCAAGCTTAATTACACTGGTCATTGAAGAACCTGTACCGGGATTAGTCGAAAGCGACATCACCATTTCAGACGGTACCGCCACTGCGGCCAAAGGAACTTTGACCGTGGTGAGCGGTTCGAACGACACCCAATATGAACTTGGGATCAACGGGGTTACCCTGGAAGGCACCATCCATCTCAAGATTACCAAGAACGGTGTAGTCGATGCAGAAAAAATCGTTGATGTTCACGGAATCCCGATCACCTATAACGTGATAAACGTTGGTGGTGCAGCGTTCGTGAGCGACAGTACCGCCATAAGGCTAACCTTCAACAAAGCCGTAGCCAATCTAGCAACGGAAGATATTCTTCTCAGCGCTGGTACGCCTGCCACGGTATCCAACTACGCAACCTCCACGGCGGAAAAAGGCTCGTTAACGAAGATCAGCGATACCGTATACGAGCTTGGGCTCACCAACATTACCAGAACAGGTACGCTTGGTATCGAGATCCATAAAATCGGAATAGAGACTGCTAAGAAAAATGTGATTGTCAACGCAAAGGTTGATAAGACAGCCCTGCAACCTACGCCGCCCCGCGACTATTTCCAGCAGAATATCACTAACTTGCCGAAGACATCGGGCCTAAACGACCTGTTCGAGTTCCTGGATCCCAGCGCCGGCACAAACGGCCGGGTAGAATCCGAGACCGATTGGTCAGAGCGCAGGGAGGAGCTTAGAGACCTGATTCAGTACTACTACTATGGAAGAAAATACCCGACCCCCAAGAGCGCCATCACGGTAAATGCCCCTACTAACCAGGTCAATGTCACCATCAACGATAATGGAAAGAACGTAAGCGGGAGCCTTGGCAATGTTACTGTTCCTTCGGGAAATGCACCTGAAGGCGGCTGGCCAGTCATTATCGCCTTCGGGTTTAGCCAGACGGCCATGGCGACCCAAAATGGCTACGCCGTAATTAATGTATCCAACTGGGGAAGCAGCAGAACCGGAAACTATTACAACCTCTACCCATTTAACCCCTACGAATATGATTTCAACACCGGTTCCATAATGACGGCAGCATGGACTGTATCCCGCATTATTGACGCAATGGAGCTTAGCGCCGAAGCGAACGGCGGTATAAATCAATGGAAGATCAACCCATATAAGTCGATTACAACCGGCGTATCCATTAACGGCAAATATGCTCTGATGTCAGCGGCCATGGACGACCGGGTTAGTGCGGCGGCGCCGGTAGATAGCGGACAGTCGGGCGTATCCAGCTTCCGTTACATCGCCGAAGGCAAACTGTTCTACTACAATTCGCCGTTAGACCGCATCTATCGCAGGAATCAAAAAGGCCTCAACAGCATCCAGTACTCCGGCGAATCATTCTGGATGGGCCTTGGAACAGCGGCCGGATTCCATCGCCAGACAGATATGGACTATATGCCATTTGACTCGCATGCTGTTGAAGCTTTGATGGCCCCGCGGCCGCTTATCGCCTTTGCCGCAGACAACAACTTTGACTGGACGACTCCGCCCTCCTCCGTCATGGCGATAAGTGCCGCAAAGGAAGTCTACGAATTTTTGGGCAGTGACAATATTGCCGTGCGCGTGCGCGATGGCGCCCATGCCATCCAGGACAGAGACGTGCCGTTCATGATTGCCGTCATGGACAAGGAATTCAGCGGCAAGCCGCTGGAAGTCAGGGATCTTTATCCGAACAGCAATCCGCCGAGCTACGGCATGGGCGTCTACGACAAAATCTCTGACATGACAGTTTATCCGTACGATATCGATAGTTCCTACCTCCGCTGGTCCCGCCCGGGCAAATATACGCTGTGGACCGACAACGAGATTGTTACCGAAGGCATCCCCGCCACAATCAAGGTTCACTCTGACGACACCAAGGTGAAACTAACGATTCTAGATGCGGCTAACAAACCGACGAACGACACCTGGACAGCGGATGTAGTGGACGGCATAGCGGAGTTTAAACTGACGGAGAACCAGGTTAAGATCGGGCGTTATGAAATTACAACCTTAGGTGCCGCGAAGGACAGCAAGACGGTATACTTCCAAGGCGTCGACTTGGCCACTGCACTGCGACATGGCACCGCCAGGAACGACAACGGCGCAGCCGTAATGTATGGCTTCACCAGCAAGATCAATAAAGATTTGATAGAAGTCTACGCCGACGGCAACAAGCTAACGCAATCCTTCCAGGAGGATACGGAGCAGGCTTGGATTCTCAATTACGGCGTAACGACCAACCCCAATGAGAACAACCGTATACCGAATAATTCCTTCAATATCATTACGCTGAAAAAGCTGCAAATGGAGGCTATGCCCGGCAGCACGTTTGAAGTCTCCATCGACAAGTCTAAGCTCGCAAACAATCAGGAAACTGTCAGCTGGAATGCCTCGGCAGCGGTACAGAAGATCGGTCCTCAGCCGGACTGGCCGCCACAACCCAACAGCCAGACGGATGATGGAACACGTCCATTGCTCCCGGCGACAAAGACCAACTTTAATGCTGTTGTCGCCTTCAATTTAAATGAATCAGCGGATTTGGCTGCTGGAGATACGCTGAAGATTACTTTCAGCGAGCCGATGTCCAAGGGAGATTTCGGTATCGGCTTTGATTTCTCCGACGACTTCACGCTCAAATGGGCAGCGGACAATAAAGCAGTCGAAGTGGTATTTAACGATGTTACCAAAAATAAAGGTGAAGTTTGCAACCTATACATCATGCGGCTGAGCGATGCTGCGGGCAATATGATTGCGGCTCCCATACACCATTCATTCACCCTTGAGTCCGATTCAAATGTCATTTATCATGAGGGTTTTGAAAATGGAAACACGCTGCAGCAGAACGGCGATGCAACTGTTAGCCGGACGCAGGAATACGCCGCGGCAGGAAGCAGCAGTCTGAGTGTCGCACCTACAGCGGCGAACAACTATTCTGGGGTCGCCCTGCGCAATAACTCGCTCACGACGCCGATGCTGCCCGGCGGCAAGTATAAGCTGACCGCGAAGGCGCTGAGCGCAAAAGACGCCACCTTGGGCGTTCGCGTTGAAACCAAGGATAATACGGGTAAAGATACGTATGGTACTGTTGGAAAAAGCACAGTGAATCTGCTGGCTGGCCAGTGGGCCGATGTTGCTCTTGAATTCACTGTACCGGCAGACCATCAGTCGGTTAGCGCCATTGTGTTTCATAATGACGCTCAAATCCAGGGTCTTACCTTCTATCTGGATGAGGTGAAGCTGCAAGTAATCAGCCCGCCTCCGTCTGTGGAAGAACCAGAAATCAAGGAGCTGCTGCATTACAACTTCGACAATGAAGCAGAGCAGGGAAGCCTCTTTACATCGGCTGCTTCCTCAAACATCGAGTGGATCAATCAATCCGGTATTGGGAAGAACGATGACACCGTATTGAAGGTAACGCATATTCCTGGCACAAGCTATACCAGCGCTGACAACGCTGTTCGATTGACCTTGGCCGAGCCGCTTCCTGCCGGTGGAGTTTATAATATCTCCGTCTGGATTTATGCACCGGCTGCCGGCAACGAAGGCAAAGGAGTGCTTACCGGGCCTGGTGTGGTACTCAATCAGGATTACGCCAATAGTGCATACAAGCTCCCGAGCAGCCCCGGGACCCTTCCGATCGATCAATGGAAAGAAGTAAATGTCCAAACACCTCTAATGGAAAATCCGCTGCAATCAATCGATTTCCGGCTGGTTGTCAACGATGCGGCTAACCATGCCGAAGTATGGTACATCGACCAGATTGTTATTAGCCAAGTGGGCGATTTGAAGGAGATTCCTAAGTGGGATCTGACATTGCCTTCTATCGCAGATACCTATAGCCAATACTTCATGATCGGCAATGTGATGAGTGCCGGTCAGACGACAGATGCCGGGAATACGGCGATGTATGAGCATCACTACAATATCATGACACCCGAGAATGACATGAAGCCACAGTATTTAAGCTCAGCCAAGGGCGTGTATAACTATTCAAATGCCGACACTTTGGTGGAGTGGGCGGAGGCAAATAACATCTTGGTTCATGGTCATACACTGGTCTGGCATTCCCAGTCGGCGCCTTGGTTGACCACGGACACAGATAACAAACCGCTTACCCGTGCAGAGGCCCAATCTAATATGAAGGACTATATCGACCATGTTGCCGGCCATTTCAAGGGCAAGCTTGCTTCTTGGGATGTGGTGAACGAAGCCTTTGACGGAGGCTTTGGCATTCCGACAGACTGGAAGACCGTGCTGCGCAAAAACTCACCGTGGTATATGGCCTATGAGAACGGTGCTGATGCAAGCAAGGGAGAGAGCGGCGCCGACTATATCTACGATGCGTTCGTGTTCGCGCGTCTGGCTGACCCCGGAGCTACTCTCTATTACAACGACTACAACGAGAATGAGCCCTGGAAGCGGGAAGCGATGGCGTTAATGGCCGAAGATCTCAACGAGAAGTGGAAGACGGATGCTCGCAATACCGAGCCTGGACGTTTGCTGGTGGAAGGCATCGGCATGCAAGCTCATTACTGGATCCAGAGCCTGAACCCTGACACGGTAGAAGCAAGTATTGCGCGCTTTGCCCAAGCAGGCGTGAAAGTTAGCATCACCGAGCTGGATATTCCTTCAACGGGAGCGCTCACGAAGGAAGACGAGGCTTTACAGGCTGAGCTATATGCGAAGCTATTCGTTATTTTCAAGAAGTACGCAAGCAGCATCGAACGCGTTACCTTCTGGGGCAAGGCAGACTCCCAGAGCTGGCGCGCTTCCGGCAGCCCCCTGCTCTTTGACAAGGCTTTGGCCGCCAAGCCGGCCTATTATGCGGTTATCGATCCCGAGAACTACCTGCATATTATCATGCCGGCTGCTCCAACTAATGTCTCCGCACAAGCAAAGAGCAGCAGCGAGATTGAGATCAGCTGGACGGCAGCAAATGCTGACGGCTACAATGTATACCGTTCCGATGCAGTGGATGGAGCTTACCGCAAGCTCAACTCCGTAACGGTTACCGAAGCTACCTATTTCAATACAGGTCTGGAAGCTAACACAACTTACTTCTACAAGGTGACATCGCTGAGCGGAGACTACGAATCCGAGATGTCGGAATATGCAGCAGCCACAACAGATTCAGATACTAAGGAGCCTGGAACACCTGCTGCACCAACTAATGTAAAAGCGGAGCCGAAAGGAACTAGCAGGATTGAGCTCAGTTGGACGGCGCCAGCCGATGCAGACGGCTATAACGTATACCGTTCCGATGCAGCGGATGGACCTTACCACAGACTCAATTCTCTAACGGTAACCGAAGCCACCTATGGCGACACGGGGCTGGAAGCGAGTTCAACCTACTTCTACAAGGTAACAGCTATAAAAGGAGAACTTGAATCCGAAAAGTCAGGATATGCCATGGCGACTACAGATGGGGAAACTAAAGTACCAGAAGCACCTGCCGCACCGACTAATATCTCTGCGCAAGCAAAGAGCAGCAGCGAGATTGAGATCAGCTGGGCGGCGTCGACCAATGCCACCGGCTACAATATATATCGCTCCACTTCTGTGAACGGCAACTACAGCAAGATCAATCCGCAATCGATTACGACAACCTGGTTCCGGAACAGCGGCTTAGCGGCATCGACTACCTACTATTATAAGTTGACGGCTGTCAATGAGGCCGGGGAATCCGAGCTATCTGCCACAGTACAAGCGACAACGAATAGCATAAGCACGAATCCGGGCTCTCCATCAACTTCAACATCTCCTTCGTCTCCAACACCATCGACAAACCCGGCTCCTGATCAATCCGGAGAGTTGAAGGCAGTGGTAGATTCAAGCGGCCATGCCAGAATCACAGTCAAAGCAGATGCTGTGAAGAAGGCGATATCCGAAGCAAAGGCTGGAACTATGGAGCTGCTTATACAAGGGGCTGAAGATGCCCGGCAGTTGACCTTCTCCATACCGATTGATCAGGTGAACATCGCCATAGAAGCCGGTATCATACGCATCAAGATTTCCTCCGGATTTGCTTCAGTGCAGCTGCCGGTGTCGTTATTTAAAGATGCTACTGGCAATGCAATGCTCGAATTGAACATGGCGAAGGTTGATAACCTTGCCCTAGCCGAAGATGTCCGCACGATCATTGGATTGAACACGGTGTATGACTTCACCTTGAACATTGACGGTGAGAAGATCAACAAGTTCAGCCAAGAACAATCCATGCGAATAGCTATACCGTACACGCTGAAGCCGGGCGAGAACCCGGTCCAGATTGTCATCTACTATCTGTCAGAGGATGGCAAGTTTGAAGTGATCAAGAACGGCCGTTATAGCAAGGACACGGGCATGGTGGAATTCAACGCGAAGTACTTCGGCAGATTTACCGCCATCGTTAATCCGGTGCAATTCAACGATACAAAAGCTATCACATGGGCGAGCGACAGCATCGACGGATTAGCAGCACGCGGAATCATAAACGGTGTGACGAAGAATTCATTCGCCCCGGGCAATTCCATTACAAGAGCTGAGTTTATTCAAATGTTAATGCTGACGCTTGACCTGAACCAGGCGAATGCGATAAGCTCCTTCACGGATATTGAGCAAGAGGCATGGTATTATAACTCGGTCGCTTCAGCTCAGCAGCTCGGTATCGTGTCCGGTCTAACCGATGGATCATTTGGCATCAATGACAAGATTACTCGTCAAGAGATGGCCGTAATGGCCTACCGGGCAATTCAGACGGCGGGGATTACATTAAATGAAGGTATAGCTCCTGCCGCTTTCTATGATGCGCAAGACATTGGAACCTACGCAAAAGAAGCAGTAGATTCAATGTCACAAGCAGGCATTATTAAAGGCATCGGCAATGACAAGTTCGACCCTAAGGGGGCCGCAACTCGCGCACAAGCAGCGGTTATCCTATATGATTTGTTGATGAAGTCTCTGTAACTTTAGCTGGTACTGACCCCGTCGGGCACCCTGCGGCTTCTTGTCTGCAGGGTGCTCTCTTGTAAATGAAGTCGCTTCGATCTGTGACGACTCAACAAGGAAAAACAATCAATATAGAGAATTTATTGATTAAGATATTTTGGAGTTTATAGAAGATGTCTCTAGAGGGAGGATTCACAATGAGAAAGAGTCTGAATCCAAAGCAGGCGAGTCTAACTCTACTGATAGTTTGCTGCATCCTTGTCGTCGCCGCTATTGGGTTGCACAACAAGCACTATTGGCCTTTTAAGAGAGCAGAGACAACAACGGCTGCCAACGCCCTTAATGAGGTAGCAGACCGCGTAGCGAAGCTGAAGCAGGCCGGAGATACTCCAACCCTGGAGCAGCTTGTCGATGCTTTTCAGCCCCTGGAGTTAATCGACGTACATAACCACGATGCCTCGGGCTCACGTTACTTCTCGATGCTTGAGCCCTGGAAGAGACTTCATATCAACAAAGTCGTTCTCTTCGGCGATGTATCCGAGCCCAGCGCGATCGGTACAGATGCTGTCGCCTGGTCAGCCTATCAGAGCTCTCCCGAGCAATTTCTCCCCTTCTTCTCAGGCTTCGACCTTCATGACGAAGGCAGTCTGGACGTCATTCGCAACAATCTGGAGCAGGGTTATTTCGGACTTGGCGAGATTGCCGCCGCCTCGACCTTCTCCCCCGTCGTATCCCGTGTGGCCTGGAAGGCCTCGGACCCTATGGATGGGTTCCTGCCTGACATCTATGAACTCCTTGCGACTTATAAAGCCCCCATTCTGCTTCATATTGATCCGCCCAACGGCTATCCGATTCTCAAGCTGGAAGAAGCACTGGAGGCCTACCCGAACACAACCTTTATCTTTGGTCATATGAACGCCTACAGCTCACCAGAGGAGATCGATCGTCTACTTGGCAAGCATTCGAATCTATATGCTGACTTTTTCGCCGGGTTCTCCGTCTATAATCCCGAAGGGGGAGGGCATCCCGAAAATTTTATACCGATAATGAGGAAATATCCGGAGCGCTTCATGCTCAGTACGGACTCGGGCTATGGCATTGGAAGCGAGGAACAGGCCATCGACGCGATGTATCGAATTCTGTACCTGCTGGATGACCCGGAGCTTGCCAGGAAGATTGCGCATGACAATATGATGGAACTTATTCAGGCGCAGCCAGCAACAATGACGCAGCTGGCTGCCATTCGGAAGCTGGTGGCCGATAGCGGGGAGACTTATAACTACGACAAAATGTCGAAGCTGGAAGCTGGAGAAATACTGGCTAATGCCGGGAAGCGATAATGCTATGAGAAGACCACGTTGAATGCAAGATAGAGAGCTGTAACAGGTTCTGATGGACAAGCTGTTGCAGCTCTCTTTGAGGCTTAAGCAATTACAGATGGGATCCGCCGCTGGCATCAATGAACTGACCTGTTACCCAACGGCTGTCCGATGAGGCAAGAAAAGCAGCAATATCCGCAACATCTTCAGGTTCCCCCCATCTATTGAAGGCTGAGAGACCAGCGGCATATTTCTGTCCATCCGGATTTTGTAGCGTTGCGGCATTCATCTCTGTATTAATAATGCCAGGTCGAATGGCGTTCACTGTAATATTGCGTCCTCCCAGTTGCTGTGCCAAAGCCAGCGTAAGCACGTCAATCGCCCCCTTCGACATACTGTAAGTAAAGACGCTAGGGGAGGCTACACGTGTGACAAATGAGGATACATTGATAATACGTCCTCCATCCCTCAGGCGCGGCAACACTTGTCGGGTCACAAAAAACGGCGCTTTAACATTCATGTTCATGACTTCATCATAAGATTCTTCCGTAGCCTCTTCTAAGGTCAAGATTTGACCGACTCCAGCGTTGTTTACCAGAATATCCAGCCGATTATCGCCGGTACGTTCCCGCAGGGCCTCATCCAAGGACACATATAGATCATAAATCCCGTTAAGCGTTCTTAAGTCAGCGCCGATTGCGATTGCAGCTCCTCCCCTCTGCTTGATCTTATCAACTACTTCTTCCGCTTCATTTTGCCTGGTTCCATAGTGTACGACAACGAACGCGCCCTCCTGTGCCAGACGCAAAGCAATGCCGCGACCGATCCCCCGGCTTGCACCGGTTACTAAAGCAATTTTTCCATCTAATTTACCCATTTCCTCATCTCCTAATATCGAATTCATGTCTATTTATATCATGGGGCGATATTGGAAATGTTGCTCTCTCATTAGGCATTCATTCCGCCTATAAATATGTGGTAGAATAATCATGGTTATTGATAAGAACTAGAGAAAGGGCGACATAGATTGGCACAATTATTTTTCAAATACGGGGCAATGAATAGCGGCAAATCGATTGAAATTTTGAAGGTGGCCCATAACTACGAGGAGCAGAACAAACCTGTACTTATTTTTACTCCTGCTGTTGATGATCGGGATGAGGTCGGCTTCGTGTCCTCTCGGATCGGGCTGCGCCGGCAAGCCATTCCGATGAACAAGGATACGGACATTTTCGACATCGTTAAAAGCCATAGCCCTCGGCTCTATTGCGTATTGGTCGATGAATGCCAATTCCTGGGTGAGGACAGTATCAAGCAACTAGTCCGGATCGTTGACGAACTGGATATTCCGGTAATGGCGTTCGGGCTGAAAAATGATTTCCAGAATCACCTGTTTGAGGGCAGCCGCCAACTGCTTATCTACGCGGATAAGATTGAAGAAATGAAGACGATCTGCTGGTTCTGTGCGCGCAAGGCAACGATGAATTTGCGGGTAGAGAACGGTAAGCCTGTCTATACCGGTGAGCAAATTCAAATCGGCGGCAACGAATCATACTATCCTGTATGCCGTAAATGCCACGCAAACCCACCGCTATAAGACTCTAGCGAAACTACGGAGCGTTATTGGCACCAGTTTCGACAGCTAAAATCCTACGTAACTGCCGACCGCTATTGGCGCCATTGGCGGCAACTAAAATCTAATAAAACTACGGATCGCTATTGGCGCCAGTTGGTGGTAGCTAATTTCTTACGAAACTGCGGGCCGTTATTGTCGCCAGTTAGCGGCAACTAAATTCTAACGAAACTACAGATCGCTATTAGCGCCAATTTGGGACTAAATAAATTCTAACGAAACTACAGATCGTTATTTACAGAAAATAGGGCGTCTGGTCCACTTATGTAAACCAATAGCGATACCCAGTTTCGTTAGAATTTTAGAGAACTGTTTTGAGCACAAATAGCGATACCCAGTTTCGTTAGAGCTAGCAGGCAGGGTCAGACTATGCCGGATTCGAAAAGTCTCGCCCACTTGTCAAGAATCTAACGAAACTCCAGAGCGCTATTTGCTCGAAAATAGGGGCAGAAGATATCTAACGAAACCTCATATCGTTATTCGCGGGAAATCGAGGCTTTTCGCGCCAAAATGGACTAAATAACGATCCACAGTTTCGTTAAAATTCCCAAGAGCCTTTTTGTTCCTGAATAACGCTCCACAGTTTCGTTAGAGCTAGCAGGCAGGGTCAGACTATGCCGGATCGAAAAGTCTCGCCCACTGTCAAGAATCTAACGAAACTCCAGAGCGCTATTTGCTCGAAAATAAGGGCAGAAGATATCTAACGAAACCTCATATCGTTATTCAGGGGAAATCGAGGCTTTTCGCGCCAAAATGGACTAAATAACGATTCCCAGTTTCGTTAAAATTCCCAAGGGCCTTTTTGTTCCTGAATAACGCTCCACAGTTTCGTTAGAGCTAGCAGGCAGGGTCAGACTATGCCGGATTCGAAAAGTCTCGCCCACTGTCAAGAATCTAACGAAACTCCAGAGCGCTATTTGCTCGAAAATAGGGGCAGAAGATATCTAACGAAACCTCATATCGTTATTCGCGGCAAATCGAGGCTTTTCGCGCCAAAATGGACTAAATAACGATCCACAGTTTCGTTAAAATTCCCAAGAGCCTTTTTGTTCCTGAATAACGATCCACAGTTTCGTTAGAGCTAATAAAAGAAGGAGCAGGGCTAATAAGCCTGCTCCTTCTTTTATTAATCCATATCGTAAATGGTACCTACCTTCAGTCCGTACAGCTCATTATAGATTTTTTCTGCATAAGCGTCTGTCATGCCTGCGATATAGTCGATGATCATATGCTCCCAGGTCCATATCGGCTTCTCCCTTGCCTGATCGCGGTCGAAGCGACGCAGCCAGTCGCCCGGGATGATCGACTTGGACGTCTCTGGATCGACAAACGCGTCCCATAACCGCTTGATAACCCAAGCGCTGCGCTTCTGCAGCCGCTGTACGCGCAAGTCACGGATCATCGTTACCCATGCGAAGCTTTTCAGCACGCTTACTGTACGCAGCATATCCTCATCCTCCCGTCCCTCCTTGACGAAAGTCACCTTTTGCCAATTGCCATCCGAGACAACGCCAAGGCTGGAGACGAATAAACTGACCCAATAGGCCTTCACCTCGCGACGTGTCCGGGAATAATCATGACCACAAATCGGCATTTTCTCATTCCAGACTCGCAGGAACGAATCCAGCACCTCTTCGACCTTCACCTGGATTTTCTCCGGGACCCAGCCCACCCAGAAGAAATCCTCCAGCGTCATAATCTTCTCGACAATCAGTCGTTGAATATTCGAATCCTTGAGAAAATGCTCATGCACCTCAATTTTTCCCGCTTTGATGCCGTCCTCCAGATCATGTGCCGAATAGGCGATATCGTCGCATAAATCCATCAGCTGCGCTTCGAACGTTTTTTTACCTTTGGGAATCCCCCAACGATCACGAATGTAAGAAATATACTCCCACTCGTGCAGGTAGAGGCCCTTTTTATTAACGGTGCCAGGGTAAGGGTATTTATTCGTCCCAAGCAGTACCGCGTCAGACAAGTTCAGTCCGTCGATATTCTCCCGCTTCTCCAGGAACATCATCAGCCGGAAATTGTGGGCATTCCCTTCAAAATGCTCATACTTCCGCCTTACAGCTTCCCGGACCCTTTGTTCTTCCTCAGGGCTTGGGCTGCTGTTCTTCAAGGCCTGCCCGATTTTCTCTTCCACCAGCTTCTCCAATATATGGTCCAGCACCTCTTCACCTTTGTGTCCAAAGGGAGGGTGCCCGAAATCATGGCAGATCGCCGCACACTCGACAACCTCCGGATCAATGATCAATCCGGGATGATCGGCCTGATCCAGGGCGACATCCGGGTAGGAGCGAAGCAAACTGCGCGCGGCTTCCCGAGCGATTTGCGCCACTTCCAGCGAATGTGTCAGCCGGGTCCGATAATAGTCACCGGTGCCCGCCCCAAATACCTGCGACTTGCCCTGCAGACGACGGAAGGTTGGCGAATGAATCAATCGCGAATAATCGCGTTCAAAGGTCGCGCGGCTCTTTTCCTGCCCGATATTGTCCGGGTACTGACGATGCTCCCTCATTTCCTGTATATTCATAAGTCTCGCACCCCTTCATTTCTTTGCTCTATTTATGTTATTGTAGCCACCACAGGGAGAAACTTAAAGCAAAAATTTAAAGCTATTCTACTCTCTATTTCTTCAACCCCTGTCCCTGTTCAAATCTTATCCTCTATAGTGAAATTGCGCCGAATAAACCAAGTACCCATAACGCTCGGCCCATACGATCGGCATAGACAGGAGCCCTTTCCAGTTGAGCAGGGCCGCCATCTTAAAAACAGGAAATTTTCAATTATAGTCAACTATTCTGAAGCATCCCTCGTTCATTCTGATACTATAGAGGTGGTATTCTTTATTCTAATCAATCACCACCGTAAAGAACGGAGAGATCTAAGCATGATCATTTGGAAAGGAAATCAACCGAGCGCTCACGATCTGATGCAGCTTCATGTTGAGGCGCTTTTTACACATGACCAGCATACACGACTTCATTCCGTCAATGAGCCTTGGCCTGGGGAAGCCCCTGCCCCGCGGTTCTTCTTGGGTAGAACAACAGACGGGAAAGCGATTTGTCGCTTCCGCTATGATGTGCAGGATACGCTTATCGCGCAGTTGCAGGAGCTATGTGCCGATGAAGCCGCTGTTCAGGATTTTCAGACAAAGCCGAGGCATTTCGGGGCGTACATGAGCCTTCTGCAAGGAGAGAGCTTTTCCATGGGACCCTGCTACCTTATTCCTCCGCTTGTTCCTCCATCCATACAAGTAATCAGCCTTACCCGTTCTAATATTCTGGAATGGCTGCCCATAGATTTCGAATGGCTTATCTCTGAGATCGACTATGCGCAGCCTTGCGTAGCATGGATTCACAATAACCAGGCCGTCTCAATCTGCCGTAGCGTACGTATCACTTCGCAAGCCCATGAAGCGGGTCTGGAAACGCTGGAACCGTATCGCGGAAGAGGATATGCTGGCCCTGTCGTTGCCGGATGGGCGGCTGCAGTACGCAAGGCAGGGAATCTCCCCCTATACAGCACAGTAACGGAGAATACGGCATCTCAAAGCGTTGCTGGAAAACTCGGTTTGCCCTTCTATGGAGTTAATTTCATAATCTATTGATGATGCCTTGCCAGTACTAATCACTGCTATCTTCCGGATCCAGCATAGATAGCAGTTCCCGAATGGCAGCAGCCTGCTGATCGTTGTCGTTCATGATGCTGACGAAGACGGGAATGGCCTCTCTAAGTTGTACATAACTGAAATAATAGTAACTGAAAAAAGGACGCTGCTCATAACCCGGAGGCTCCTCAGCTTCCCATGACATCTCATCATCCTCTTCGTACTCCGGCCATAAATAGGCCTCATCCAGCAATTCCTCCATCGACTCAACCGTATTTTGCGGGTTCATGTAATCGATCAGGATAGCAGACGCGACAGCTGAATAAAGGGCGATTTCCTCTGTTGTGACCTGCTCCGGAAGCTTCTCTGCAAGCTGACCTAGAAGAATGAGCAATACCCATGGCGTTGTCTGCCATAAGGTGCTCTGATGCTCAATCAGATGGGCCAGTTCCCCGTACTGCTTCGTCTCGATCAGTCTAGGAATATCCGTGCCTCTTCCATAAGCGGTCGTCAGTCGCTGCCAGGGAATACTATCAACGGTTCGGGTCGACCATGCGCTTCTCGTCATTTCTCATCTCCTCCTCATTTCAAACCCCTATACTTCATCTACAAGATTATACCGCCAAATTCCTCTATTGATCATCAGATCAGGATATGAAAGGGGCGCCCCTTTACAGATCAGCATATCTGCAAGAGCGCCCCAATTTCTACTGCATTTCTTTACCTGTTAACTCACGAACCACGGCCTTCTCCCGATTCTGCCGAATATGCGGTTCCTTGCGAAACACCCACCAGCGGCTGCCGGCAAAGTTTAAAATTACGCCGAGAACCGTGACCGCTCCCTTGCTTATCCATAGCGGGATGCCAAGCTGCTCATGCAAGAGCAGCATGCAGGCGGAAGTAACTCCCAGCGTCAGCAGATTCAGCAAGACGAAGCGCAGCAGCCCTTTGGTCAGCGCGCCCTCCTGCTTAAATGTCCACTTCCTGTTCATCAGGAAGCTGTTCAGTACCCCGCATCCATAAGCAATGATCTGCGCTGCAAGCCAAGGCAGCTGCCACCAGATTAACAACGCAAATACGCCGATGTCTACGCCGGTGTTCACGATCCCTACAAGGCCAAAGAGGATAAAGGAACGTAGTGAATCACGCATCGCATTAGACTTCATAGGGATCTCACCTTCCATCCAATTTTTCTAACCCAGTCAGTTCACAAAGTGCGTTTTTGATAAAAAACGGATTTTATCCGGTACTGAAAACCGTACTCATGGGAGATGCACTATACGTCATACTCCATCTTCTGCCGCGCCTTCGCGATAAAATCAAGTGGAGTCTCGACTTCTTCAGAATACTGCATCGCTCCGATCGTCAGCTTCATATCAAGCTTGTACTTGTTCGAGAACTCAATATTGTTGAACGATTCCACCTTCTCCTTCAGACGCTGCACCACGATCTTGGCGCCATCCTCATCCGTGAACAGCAGAAGTCCCCAAGTAGGATGATCTGCATTCAGCATATAAAGGGAATCATTCATGCGAATGCTCGTCTCGCTCATTCGCGAGATGTCATAGACCATATCGGTGATCTGGGCCTGACTTACCATCCGGCTCAGTTCGTCCCAATGTTTGACCGTCATGACGACCAGAGTTAACGGGATTTGATAACGCTTGGACAACGCCATGAACACGGTGGCATCGCTTTGAAAAGAGCGGGTATTCTTCAAATTGGTATGTTCATCTAAGGTAGCTAATGATGCATTCTTCGCTTGAAGCTGCTCCTTCTCCTGCTGGAGACGCCGATTAGCATAGGTCAGCAGGGCGATAACCGCCGTCAGAACCGGCATCATTACCAGCCAATAGTAATGATAGCTCTGAAGCGGCTCGCCGACAATCACTGTTTGATAAATCGTATAGGTACCATATCCGAAGATAAACACGATGTTGAGAATCAGCCCTACGGTGATGCTGGTGAAGTAAGTTATTACAGCCACCAGGAACGATATATTCAACAAAATCATGTTGATAAGATAGCGGTCCGGGTCCCCCGCCGTGAACACGATATGGATGAAACAGACTACAAATAGCAGCAGAAATGCCGCATCCGACAACAAACTGCTTTGATAGCGCCTCATGACTCTCCCCCCGCTCTCTTTCTATGCTTACGGATCATGAGAACAAGCGATACGACCACCAGGAGGAAGGTAAGTCCAGCGGCCACGATAAAGCCCATGACATCGCCTCGTTCGGTAATCTGTGCGACTAGGCCCTGATCTTTCGGCTCCGCTTGCTTCTTAAAGCGGAAAGCCTTCGTATTGCCGTCTACATCGGTGACAACACCGTCTCCATAGACCTTCCATTTGGCGCTGTCCGTTGCCAGCAGCCCCGAAGCCAGGTAACTGTATTTCGAGCTTGCCCCTGTAACCGCAAGCCAGGCATATCCCTTCGCATAAGGAGACTCCATTAACTGCAGCGTGCCGATCCGCTTACCGTAGTTCTCCTCGATACTCATCTTCTCATTGGATTGTATCCCTTCCCCATTGGACCCGTACTGGAAAAACAACTTGCTGTTGTTCTTCTGAAGCCAGGCATTATCCTTGTAGGAACCGATGGAAATGAGATTGTGCTGCTGCAGCTCGGATTCTCCCGGCAGCTTGCCGTCGGTATAGAAACTTACCTCGCCAGTATTGGCTTCCGCATACTTGCCAAGCAAATGGAACAGATTGCCGATAGTCTGATAGCCGTAGGAGTCCAACTGCTCCGGCAATAATACTGCGATCTTGTTGAAGCTCGCATCCCTCAGGAACGGATTCGGATAATTGTTGAACAACAAGTCCGTGCGATCCTTCGTATTCAATTGAAGCATAGAATCCTTGGTAATAAACGCCCAGGGCATCTGATCCTGAAGTTCAATACAGCCGGCGCTGATCAATTCCAGATCAAAGGCCACCGTAACCGAGAAATTGCCTGAAACCTCAAGATTCTTCGGAATCGTCAGTGTAAGCTGATCCTGGTTCGCCGCCTCCTTGGTCAGCTTCTTGCTGCCAATCGGCGTGTCATTAATGAGAACCGTCACGAGCGAACGGTCAAAATCCAGATTGTCCGAATAGCGGAAATCAAGGCTGATCTTGCTCGATTCAGCAATGAAGCGATTCGCTGGCAGCGAGACGAAGTAGCTCTTCTCTTGATGCATCATCCCGTTCAGCTTGTCCCCGGTCTCCGTAAGCGTTACATTGCGGCTTACGCTAATCTTCGGCGTCTCTACCCTCGTGTCGGCATCAAGCCATTTCTCCGCTCCGTCCAGTTGGTCTATCAACGTCTGATTCCCAATCAGGCGTCCCGCCTTCTTAAGCAGAGCAGGGTCCTCTGATGTCACGATCAGCGCGGTTTGCCCGCCCGACTTCACGACGCGGATCAGCGCTTTATCCGCAAGGCTGACTTGTCCCAGGGCCTGCTTCCATTGATCCGGCAAATCTTTATATAGCGATACAACCACCACTGTCTCGCGCTCAGTTAGCGTGGAGTCTCCCCACGGAAGCATCGGTATTGAATTATTCTCCGAGCGGTTGCCCTTGGCAAAGCCGGAAAGCGCATATATCGCCGCTTCAAGCTCAGCCGGGTCGCTGTCCTTGGGAACGCTAAGCGCGCTAAGCCCCTGCTCTAACGAATCCAGACCGATGAACCGTTGATTGAAATCACGAATGCTTTCTCCAATGTCTTTTTTGGAATAATTGACTGTAACATAGGAGCTCTTGTACAACTCAAGCCAATTGTCTCGCTTCTCTACAGGCACGCAGATTTGATCCGGCAAATGGGTCACAATATATCCCTCGATGGAGAGCGAGTTACTCCCTGACACCAGCAGATTCTTAGGCACAGCAACACTTATCGTCTGCCTCTTCTGTTCATCCACCACAGGGCGGAAAGAATAAAATGCCGTACCATTCATCTTGAGCGTAACACTCGATACTTCCCTTCTTGATAGCTGGGTGGCCTGATAATCGAGATTTAGCGTCAGCGTATTAACATCCCAGTAATCCTCAAGCTGAACATACAACGTTCGCGCTGCCGTAACCCCCGATAATGACACGTTCGATGAAGTCAAAGGCGCTTCATAAGTGAACTTGTCTCCGCTCTGTACGGGTTCGGCATATACCTGGCCGCAGGATATTACGAATAGGATGAAGCATAAAATACCTGAGATCATAGACCTTCTTTTCACGTTTCTCCCCCTTATCTTAATAGCGTTCGGTTTTGTACCACTTTACTTCTCTTTTAAAGATCAGATCCTTGATGTAGTTATATAGGCCGTAAGCAGCTACGACCATCCACAACTGACAATAAGAAACATACATCAGCATAATAATCCATAGGTTGGAGAGCCTCATCTCTCCCTTCTCCGTAATTAACGTCACGAAGGTCCCCGTCACAAATAGGATGATAGCCAGCAGCCACAGGAATGAACTGAGGCCAGCTATCGTAGTATGAACAAGCCCCAATGCATATAAAATAAGCAGAACGTCGGACATAATGAGCGAAGTCAGCAATAAGAAGTAAATCGATAAGAAATAGAGAAGGTCAAAATGAATCCGCCTCGCTGAACGATCGAACAAGAGCGGCAAGTTTTTGACAATAACATAAATATTGCCCTTTGCCCATCTCGTCCGCTGTTTGAACCATACCTTCAACGTCTGCGGCTCCTGCTCCCAGGTGACCGACTTGGGCTGGAACTTGATGCGGTAGCCCATCATGTAAATGCGGAAGCTGATCTCCGTATCCTCGGCGATCGCCTTGACATCCCAGCCGCCAATCCGCTCAATAATTTCCCGGCGCATAATAAAGTTTGTCCCCGGGATGGTACACAGCTTGAAGAGCTTCCAACGCCCGGCCTGAGCCATCCATTGGAAGGACAGCGTCTCAACATTGATAAAGCGTGTGAGTAGGCTGGCATTGCGATTACGGGTACGGAATTTGCCGATCACCGCTCCCAGTGTCTGATCATGAGTAATTTCCCCGACAAGATAGCGCAGAGCGGTCTTCTCCGGCGTATTATCGGCATCGTAAATGGCGATATATTCCCCTTTGCTCTGTTTGAAGCCAATGTTTAGAGCATTGGACTTGCCTTTGCCGCCGGTAATATGATCCGTGTTAATGACGATCAAATTCCGTCCCGTGTACTTGTTCTGAAGCTTCGCCAGGAGTTCGCGGCTATTATCGCTCGAATTGTCATTAATCACGATGATCTCATAACAGTCATGCGGATAATCCAGGGCAAGCAAAGCCTCTACCGTCTGCGTGATCACCTTCCCCTCATTATGGGCCGGCACCATCAGCGTGACGAAGGGAATCTCCTTCGGAAGCGGCGGCACCTCGCGCCTCTCATTCTCCATGTAGTACAGGTATCCGGAAATGATCAGCACCACATTAACGAGAAGCAGCGACCATATACTGATGACAGCGATCAGCATTAAGATATCTGCAGCAGTCATGACTGCCTCCTTACTTATAAAATTTCCTCTTATACATGCGATATCCAATAATCAGGAAACCGGAAAATACGAACAACGTGATAAAAATGATAATGATAAAAATTCTGTTCTGGACCGAAAACCAGGTTTCAAAGCTTTTTTGCTCCTGCTGCTTATATTCGTAATCAGAGCTTGTCTCTACATGGCCGGCCTGAATGCCTATATTCGTTCCGTTTAATACAAGTGAGCCACGCTCTGATCCTAATTGATTGGCCTCAGTCGCTACGGCATGCACCTCATTCTTATAGTCTTCGAAATGAATCCAGGTGTTGCGGAGTTGATCTGTCAGGCTCGCAAGCTCTTCCTCTGTCTGTACAAAATCATATGTGATCGCCAGATCCATCGGAGGCGGATCGACCATCCGCTCCTCGATCAAGTATCGCTGCAAGTACGATTGAGTCACGCTGTATAACGAGGACGGGAACGCCTGCGACCGATTGAGCTCCGCCTTGTGGACCGGGCGCTTGTCCGGGAAGAGGACAACAGAGTCGAAGAATGACATCCCTTCCTTAACAAAATGCTCGTCATACGACCAATACATTTCCGTTCCAATCCCTAGCGGCACAACGCCCGCCTCTGCCAGCACATCAATAAAATGCTCCATCTGACGATACAGGCTGCGATCCAGGTCCTGAATGGTCGTTGCGACAACAGGCGACTCGACCAGGATCGTGCCATTGCGGGACTGAACATATTTCAATGTATTGATATAGCGCTCCATAGACGGATAATCCGTATTGTTGAATACCGGATGCACACTAATGATGAAGGGAATCCCCGCCTCAAACAGCTCATCTGACATTCGTTCCAGCAAAGACAAGTTCGAAAAAGGATAAATCTCTTTGAACAGAAGATAATTATGGCCGTTTTCTCTCTGCTGAACCCAATCCTTGAGCACATAGGATACAGCCATCTCACTTAACGTATCCTTCTCCAAGAAAGGAACATAAGCGTACCCTCCCTTGCTCATCCCATAGGGATAACTGGTATCCTGTATCTTCAGCGTGCCATATTCCTGCACATTTGGTGTATTTGAATTATAGATAGATGGAAGATGAATCGACTTCTGCGAGAAAGGGCCAATCGACAAATCCGCCATTTTCTCTACGGCTTGCACTTGCAGGCCTAATGCATGAACCATTTTGGCCCGTGGCGAAGCTCCGATGTAGAGCATATCTCCCGAATAAGACTGCAAATCTCTGAAATAATCACTATTCTCTTCCGCAAGATCAGAGCGGTTCTGCACCTCGATCAGCCCGGAATACCCCTTCAACGCTCCTGCAGTATAAGTATCGAGCGACTGGACCGTGACCTGAACCTGAAATGCGGCAAGCAGCCGCTTCAAAGCTTCCACATTGCCTTCCCTCTCTGTTCCTACATCCAGGCTGTCATAGATGATAAGTACTGAGGAAGAGGAAGTCCGCGTATCCGCCAGGGCCAGGGATGGACCCAGGGGAAGAATAAGACCTATCATAAGCGGTATCAATACCGCAGTCAGCCAGCGACAATGACAAAGACGATGATGCCCCCTCAAGCAGATCCTCCTCTCCTCTTCGTTACGGCTCATGATGCACCGTCGGCTTGTTCTGCCATAGATTACGGCAAATGGCATCCGCAATCGCCGTGAATGTAACTAAATCAAATGCGGCTGTGAATAGAAATTCATGCTTTGACAAGTCCGCATCCCCGGCCCCGATAATCGAGACGAGTATTCCCGACAGCCCCATAAACATCAGCATTAACACCAGAGGAAGCCGTACCATGCCCCGCACATTTCGAGCTTTAACGGCCGCGATAAACTGCGGGGTGTATATCCCCGTAATGACCAGCATCCAGATCACAATGAAGCCGAAGGTCTTGGGTGCGAGCGCTCGCTTAAGTTCACTGTATCCGGAGAAGAATTTCGTCTGGGTCCCAAAAGGCTTGCCGGCCGCTTTCTCATAGTTGCCCATCGCGGGCGGACGAATCGTAAATGCATTTTTCGCCGCAATATCGAGCATCTTCCCCGCTTGATCCGGGTGGCTGATATAGTAAGCAAGAATGGATACGAAGCCATAATGTTTATAGAAGTTATCCTCAAGTATCGGAGAGTTTACATCTACAGTCGTGTAAGGTTCATAATAAATGCTCTCATTGAGAACCGCATACTGCCTGTCAATTCCAAAGCTCTTCAAGGTTGCCTCCGGGTCTTCAGACTGCATCAGAACACCGCGTGTCATCGCATGGTATTTGTTAATGTTTACGAACTCCTTCGGAATCAGCACATAGGTGGCGATACCAGCAAACATCAACAGAGCAAGCGATGAAGCTACCATCGCGCGAAAGGTGCGCTGTCGGCGAACGAAGATAATAATCACTCCCATGACAGCAATAATGATGCCGACAGGGGCATTTTGCTGTTTGCTGGTCGTCAGCAAGAGCCCGCTAATCAAGAAGATCATCATCATCGCATAGTCAGAGTATCGTCCACGGAATAACAGCAGCCCTGAGGCAAATAAATAAATGAGCATAATCCAGACCATACTCTCACTAAAAAACGAATTAAAAAAAGCAGTATAAGCGGTGTCCGCAAACAAGAAAACAGCCAGCACGGCTACGATATACCCGTATTTGCGCTTCATTCTCCAGGTTATGGCTTCGACGAACAGATAGACGGCAAAGGTATATAAAGCAGTCAGGAGCGCCCCTTGCACCCGAATGTCGAACACCTGCTTGTCGAACCATTGATTGATCCAGACCGACAGGCGGATTAGCAGAGATTGCGATGAGGTCAAGGTCGCCCCATTCTCATTAAAATACTGAAAGATTCCAAACCCCTTATTGAAATAGCCTAAATACAAACTGTCATAATCAGGCGTATTGAAGTATAAACCATTGCTATATAACACACGGAAGTAGTCCCCATTATCAGCCATCCCGATATAGGGCGGCACGAACAAGGCAATGACGGTAATGATCAGTACTAGTGCCGCTGCGAACAGAGATGGTGAAACATAACGGCTGAACGGTGCGATTCTATATTTCAGCTTGTTCAACCCATGAGCCTTATCTGCCAAATGACTTCACCTGCCTTCTTGCCTGCCCATCCCCGGCTCTAGTGAGCATAGGCAAGCAATGCCATTAAATTATCAAATGAAAAGGCCTGCTTCGTCCCTGAGTCCCCGAAGCCGCCGTAGAACGGGCTTGTCTTATCATGAACCTGATATTTCTCCATCTGCTGAATGCTATCTCTATATAATCCATCATCCCCGACAACCGACCCGATCATCGCCGCTATGGCATATATTGCGGTGGACTGGATCTGATTTAACGGCTTGCCCTGCAGGTCATATTGGCCGTAAAGTGTTCCTCTACTCACCTGATCCTTTAAGTAAGCGATGCTCTCAGGACGCTCCAGCCCTGACTCTGCTAATGACAGGACTACCAGCAGCGACTCTACGGTATTAATTCCTTCCGAATGATATGAATCCGTATCATACTCGTATCTTGTCTCATAGAAAGGAAAAGCATCCGATAAATATCCGTTCTGCAATATCGCTTGCATATTTTGAGTCAACGCCGTCTTCTGCTCAGCGGGAATCGGCAGCCGCTGCAAGGTCTTCAGATCGATATAACATAGAGTGACAAAGTTATTGTTATTCTTGTATTTCTCATCATAAAAATCGAACATCCTGTTATCCTTGGTGTTATAACGATAGAACAATGCTCCGTAGCTGTCGGCCAGCTCCTTATATTCCGGGGCAAACCGATCGCCCGCCTCATACAGGGCCCGAATGATCCGGAGATCATCCACCGCAGCATTAATCGTATACTTCTCACTCTGTTTGGGGCTGTACCGGTAACTAAAACCCGAAGGAAGTTCGAAGACTCGCTTGGCCCGCTCCCATTCCGCCTGAAAATCCTCCTCGCGGTTCGTTAATACGTAGTAGCGCATCATTAAACCGGCTGATTCGCTGAGCACCTCATGCCCGCTGGCAGCCGTCCCTGTCTCATTACTATCCAGATAGTTCGTATACACTCCATCAGGACCGTATAATTGGCTTAGTACAAAATGTTCGGTGCGCTGGCGATACAGCTTCAATCGCTCCCGATATGCCGCATCACGGTTAATCAATGAACGATCCGGCTGTGTATGTTCGACTGGCTCAGCCGTCTGCCCTTGTTGCAGAGGCCTATTGCCGCAAGCTGCAAGCGCACTGAACAGTACCGGCACAACGAGCAGAAATATCCCGACTCGCTTCAACTTCTGTCTTCTATTCAAGGTCTTGCACCACAACTTTCCAATCGTTATTTGGTGATCATCTCCGAAGGGGGATAATATTGATAAGATTCATTTAAATGTGTCTCTTCATGAGGATAATGAACCGTCTCTCTGACAATATATTGAGGTCTGTTCTTGCTCTCGTCGTAGATCCGGGCAATATATTCACCCATCACTCCGAGCGATAGCATTTGAACACCACTGAACAATGTAATGGCCGTCATAATTGACGTCCAACCCCGTTCTACCTGAGGAAGGTCGAACAGCTTCGCGCACAGGGAGTACACGAGTACAATAAAGGCCAGTACCATAGTAAGCATTCCCATCCGGGTAATCAGCTTCAGCGGTTTGGACGAAAATGAGAAAATACCGTCGGAAGCAAAAGCCAGCATCTTCCTTAATGGATATTTCGTTGTACCTGCCACCCGCTCATGCCGATCATACTCAACAAAGGTCTGTTTGAATCCGATCCAACTGACGATCCCACGAATAAATTTGTTCCGCTCTGTCATTCGGTTGAATACATGCACCACTTTACGGTCAATCAAGCGAAAATCACCGGTATCGCGAGGGATATCCGTATCCGACATCCGCTGGAGGAAGCGATAGAACATCGACGCCGAAGCAAGCTTGAACCAGGTCTCCCCTTTGCGCTTCCTGCGCTTGCCATACACTACTTCATAGCCATCTTCCCATTTCTCCACCATCTGATGGATCACTTCAGGAGGGTCCTGTAAATCTGCATCAATAATAACGACGCAATCCCCTCTCGACATATTGATTCCTGCGGTTACTGCTGCTTGATGGCCGAAATTTCTGGCAAAATTAACGATCCGGATATGTTCATCCAGTCTGGCCAATTCATCAAGGATGCCCAACGTACGGTCCTGGCTCCCATCGTTTACAAAGACAAGCTCATAATCATAGCTTGTGGCGATCATCACATCGGTTAATGCATAGTAGCATTGCCGAATGACCTCCTCCTCATTGTAAGCAGGGATCACTACCGATATGCACTTGGCATTCATTTCTCCCACTCCTTAGAATTTATAAACTATAACAGCGAATATGATCATCAAGTCCCCTTTAAAAATGAAGATTCGACAAAAAACGGAAAATTCGTGCTAAAAAAACTCTTTTTCACTTTATTACTATCACTTTCAAATATTTTCATATTTTTCGATGATTTTCAATTTTAAACAGCATAAATATGGCTTTAAAAACTTATTTTGGGGAATTTTGTGGCTTTGAGGAGCTTTTTTGATCACTATATTGAGTATTATAGCAGTTCAAACTGAACAATTTCTCAACAACATTGTAATATCAAACAAATACCTACAAATACACAAAAAACCAGCTATCCCTCGTTCATCATTTAACGCTCTTCCCTCGACATTTTAATCCTTTCCCTCTCCATTGGAAATAGAAAAACCGCCGGATTTCCGGCGGCTTATATCATAAAAATTATATAATCCTTATGCACTATACTAGATTACGAATTAATGATAATGCTCCCCAATGCAAGATTCACCGGGTTGGCGATCGTATCTCCCACCGGGCATTTGCTCTCCAGGAAGCGTACAAACTCGTCAACCTTATCCTTGGGAGAATCGGTCTTGATACGGAACGTATAACGGATATCAGAATATCCAGGCCGGACTGGGGCACGGTCAAAGAATCCATCCAGATCGAGATCACCTTCAACTTCTACCTGAAAATCATCCAGCTTCACCCCGAATTTGGACGCGTACACTCGGGCTACGATCGATTGGCACGCTCCGAGCGATGCCAGCAAGGCTTCCACCGGATTCATGCCTGTATCCGTTCCTCCCAAACTTTTGGGCTCATCAATCGTCAGCTCGAAATTGCGGGCAGTCGTCTTCACCCGAACTCCGTCCTGCAAATGCGCAGTCGCTTTAAAGGTATGTACAGCAGCCATCTTTTCAACCTCTCCTTTGTCTGGATTCGTCCGTTAGGCATCACTAAAACACACTTATCCACTTGGTTTTATAAGATATTATAAATTCACGGCTGCGGACTGTCAATCTTTAAGATTATGTTCACAACAACAAGGGTGCCCTTCGGTTCTATCCGATTAGGCACCCTATATCTCACAATCCCTTTTACTTCTTATGTTTCGATTGCTCCTGCCCGAATGCCGCCTTTGCATCTTCCACCATTTCTTTGGCGAACTCTTCCCTTTGCTTGTCGGGAACCGGCATCTTGTTCAGCGGAGTTGTCTGTACTTCATATTTGCTTAGGCCTTGGGATTTTTTGCCCATCTTCCTGCACCCCCTTCAGCTGTTATAGAGTCCAACTGTAGGATGAGGCAATAGACCTTTTTTTATGCGTTTGCCTTATTTCAAGATCCCTTTGAATGCTTCGGTTTGCTGTTTGATACCTACTTCAGTTGCAAAGCGCTCGATGCTGGATGCCCCGAAGAAGCCTTCAACATTCTTCGTTCGAGCCAGTACATACTCCGCATCTGCCGGTTCGGCAATAGGACCGCCGTGACACAGCACCATAATATCCGGATTCACGGCCTTGCCTGCATCACAGATCGCCTGAATTTTATCTACACAATCATCCAGGGTTAAGGCCGTCTTGGCACCGATCGTCCCCTTTGTCGTCAGCCCCATATGAGCAACGAGAATGTCTGCCCCCGCTTCAGCCATTTGCTTGGCCTGTTCCGGATCAAATACGTACGGAGTCGTTAGCAAACCCAGCTCATGCGCTTTACGGATCATTTCCACTTCCAGACCATACCCCATCCCCGTCTCTTCCAGGTTGGCGCGGAACACGCCGTCGATCAGACCTACCGTCGGGAAGTTTTGCACTCCAGCGAAGCCCTGGTCCTTCAATTGCTTCAGGAAGATGTCCATAATCCGGAATGGATCGGTGCCGCATACCCCGGCCAGAACCGGTGTATCCTTCACGACCGGAAGCACTTCATTTCCCATGTCCACAACGATCTGGTTCGCATCGCCGTAAGCCATCAGGCCCGCCAACGATCCGCGTCCTGCCATCCGGTAGCGGCCGGAATTATAAATAATGATGAGATCAACACCGCCTGCTTCCGCACTTTTGGCAGAAATCCCGGTTCCTGCGCCAGCACCCAACAGCACATTGCCTGCGGCCACCTCTGCTTTTAATTTCGCCAAAATCTCTGCTCTCGTCTTCATCTGTATTTCCTCCTTGGTTATATGAATTTTCGTGAGCTCCCTTCGGGCCGGCTCTTTTGAACTTTCGTCTCTCAGACCGCCATCCGCTTATTTACCCTGTTCCATCAGTTCCACTAGCTTCCTGGCAGCGGCCACTGCAAATGCCTGATCATTGATATTCGCATCCAGTTCAATGAGTTCAACCTTATCGCGATCGATACGCTGCCGCAGCGTGTTGAACAGCATCTCATCCTCGGCGGCTCCGCTAAATGCTCCCCCTTCGGTATCCAGCATCGAGACCCCTTTGAGCGGAAGCATTAATGCGGTTGGGCCTTCGGTCATGTTCAGCTTATCGGCAATAATCTCACCCAACTGGCGATTCTCCTCCACCGTCGTCCGCATCAGAGTAACCGATGGATTATGCTTGTACAGGTTGCGAGCCTTGAACTGCTCCGGCACCGTATCATACGGTCCGAAGTTCACCATATCAAGGGCACCGGTCGATACGACCTGCGGTACCTTACAGCGTCCGGCCGCCTCCAGTCGATGCGGGCCTGCAGCTAACACCCCGCCGACCAGTTCATCGCACCATTCAGTCGTGGTAAGATCCAGAACTCCGTCGATAAACCCGCCCTCAATCAGGCTCTCCATCGTTTGTCCGCCCGTTCCGGTAGCATGAAAGACAAGTACCTCATAGCCTTGTTCCTCTAAATACTCACGCGCATAGTCCACGCATGGCGTCGTGACACCAAACATCGTCGCTGCAATCAGCGGCTTTTTATCCTGCGGTGGAGCCGATTCGAACTGGACCATGCCTGCGATCGCATGCACGGCATTCGTAAATATTTGGGTTGAGAAGGAATTCAGCCCGGATACATCCACGATGGACGGGAACATCATAATATCGCTCGTCCCCACATAAGGGGCTGTATTCCCCGACGCAACGGTCGATACCATCAGCTTCGGCACACCGATCGGCAATGCTCTCATCCCCGCGGTTACAATCGATGTTCCACCCGTTCCGCCGAAGGATAAAATACCGTCAAATTTGCCTTCTGCGTAGAGCTTCGGGATCAACTGCTCCATTCCCTGAGCTAGCGCCTCCGTACCGATCGAGCGATCCTTCTTCCCGGCAATTTCATCGATGTTCATGCCCGCTGCCGCCGCGACGTCCCTATTCGAGACATCCGGGGCAAATAGCGGAGCAAACACGCCACAGTGAATCGTATAGGCTTTCAACCCCAGACCTTCAATCACTGATCTCACATACAAAAACTCTTTGCCTTTGGAATCAAATGTTCCCGCAATAGCTATCGTCTTCACCGTATGCCCTCCTTCAATCATTCGATTCAGGTTCCAGCGAAATTGAACCGCAGGCGATCGCCTTGAACCTCTATGTTTTCATAATACAGCGCTTTCAAAGGAAAGTAATCGTACGCTTGTATGATGTTCATGTATATTTGTCTGATGCTTGTTTGCGGAAGGATTGCGGCGTCATGCCGATATACTTCTTAAAGGTCTTGCTAAAATGAACATAATCCGAGTATCCCACCAGTTCGGCGATACTCGTTAGAGACAGCTTGGTATGCCTTATTATATCCTGAGCTTTATGGATACGATACTTGGCCAAGTACTCCGGAAAGGTACACCCTACCTCCTTATTAAAAAGCGCGCTAAGATGCGTCCGCGATACATGAATCTGATCCGCAAGATCCGTTAGCGAAATGTTGTTCATATAATTTTGGGCGATATGCTCTTTTACAATGGCAACATAATCATATGGTTCATCAAAAAGTGTCAGCTTACTCATCAGCCGTTGGTCCTGTTCCAATTCCCCCGTCACCTTGAAGCGATATGTGGTATCTACAATAGCTTCCTCTGTCGGAATCCGTTCAAAGCTTGAGCCCCCGACATACCCCATCGCCGATGTATTATCATACATATACTGCACATCAATGGGGGTATGCACAGGGCCTCCATAGATGAGTTTGATCGGGCTTCGTCCCGAGGCATCACATACCGCGAATATTTGCCTGGCCAGCTCCGCGCTGGTCTCCAGCGACAGAACCTTCTTCGTTCCCATCAAACCTCCCGCAGTCACCCCCAGATGAGCACAGATCACATCCGCCCCGGCATCAAGCATAAATGCCGCTTGTTCTGCATTAAATACGAAAGCCATCGTGAACATATTCTGCTGATGTGCGATGCGGATCGCCTCAACTTCCTGCAAATAAGAGATCCCTTCCTCCTCCAGCGCCTCACGAAATTGTCCGTCGATCAAACCAAGGGTGGGGTAATTGATCATTCCGGCAAAGCCGCTGCGGCGAATCGTCTCTAGATATGAAGGCAGGTCGATGGTCGGATCGCTTGCACATAAGCCGAATACTACAGGCTTGTCTCTAACAACAGACAAAATCTCTCGTGAACCAAATTCCATCACCATCTCATTAGAGTTGGCAAACGGCATCAGACCCGCGATAGAACCTAGGCCCATCTGTCTGAAGCGTCCCGAGTTCAACGCCAGGATCAGATCAGCCCCGCCTTTTACCGCATATTTTGCAGAGATTCCCGCTCCCGCAGCCACGCCGATAATATGCTCATTCGCATGAATCTGCGCATGCATATGCTCTACAATTCGCTCTCGATTGATTGTCATATTACTCCACCTTTTCCTGACCTCGAACATCCGCCCTGAATGTCCCTTCGTTCTTCTATATTATTTATTATAAAGAAAAATCCTTACTGAGGCATTGTTCCCTCCCCGCACACTTTTCTCACATCCTTTGAGATCAAAAAAATAACCCCCCGATGCTAGGAGGTTATCCTTCTTATATGCCATATTCCCTATTTATTATAGCGGAATGGGACCTTCTTCTCGTTAATCGATCTTTTCCTTTTTTCTCTGGATTGGCGCTGCAGCACCGCATAAGGCTGGGAAGGAAGCAGCCTGCGCGTCCTAGCCGACTTTGAACGATAGCGAGCTCGTGAACGCGCGGAAGGCTTGCGCCGCTGCAACACCCTGTAATTTATCGGCGATACTCCGATCGCGGCCAGAGTATTAGCGACTTCCGGACTTGTGAACAGAGCGAGCTCCTGCTTACGGATATCAGCCCATGGAGAAGGCTCCATCAAAACCTCGTCTTCATACCCCGGATGGCACATAATCTCCGTAATTCCTCCCCGAAGTGACAGTAAGTGCTGCCGCAGACGTTCTCTTCCCTTATCATCACCATAGGTATCCAGCATAATAAAATCAGTCATTTTTGGAGCAGGTACTCCGCTCAATGGATGCGCTACCTGCGATCGTCGCAGTGGAACGCCTTCATTGTAAGCCTTTCGCGCCATTACTTTGTATATTTCTGCATGATCCTGATGCAGCAAATGATGTGAATCAAGATGTGTCGGCCTAAGACCGGTACTAGTGAAGCGATCCCATTGTGCTGCAAGCTCTTTGTGTACATCTCTCCAGTCCCAGCCCTGCGGGGCGGCCCCACTGCGAAATGTCCCGTCTTCCTTGACTAATGAAGGGATACTGGCCGGGTCGGACACTGGCCGACCCATGGTCAAATTGAAATGTAAGCCTACGCTTAAATCCGGATATTGATGAGCCAATTGTACAGCTTCTGGGAACCCAGGCATATTCACCATTAAAGAGGTACTCGTGATCCCGCCGGCATTGAAGGCATCGATAATCCCCCGATTCACGCCCGCAGACATGCCAAAATCATCTGCATTTATAATAACCTGTCGATTCATCTACAACATCCCTCTTCTTGAATTGACCCTGATATATCAATAAATGCGGGATGAAGTCCTAATGAAAGGTACAGATGCGTAAGTTTATCGGATACTGCCCCCATGTGCATATTGCGTCCGGCGAGAGCCAGCAGCAAGCCAAGAGATAAGCACCGCCAGAACAAGCAGTACGCTGGCATAAGCGATCATACCGTTCCAGCCAAAGCGGTGGAAGAACAAACCGCCGGACCAACCGACCAGACTTGATCCTCCGTAGTAGAATAAAAGATAGAGCGCAGAAGCCTGAGCCTTATACTCTCGGCCCGCGGCAATACCGACCCAGCCGCTGGCCACGGAATGACCGGCAAAGAAGCCAAACGCTACAATGGCTACCCCTGCTATTTTCAGGAACAGGATGGAGCTTAGGGTTAGAAGCACACCGATCAATAGAATGCCGATCGCTAGAGCGATGACATGTTGTCTGGAATAACGGTCGGCCAACTTGCCGAACAGGACCGAGCTGCATGTCCCGAGCAGATTGACAACGAACAGGAAGCCGAACACGGTCTGACTCAAATTATACGGCTTACTGGTGAGCGGATAACCGATGTAATTCAAGATCATAATATAGACGCCCATGAGCAAGAAGGCTGTAAGAAACAGACCTAACAAGTTGCGCTGCGAGAAATTATGCTTCAGATTCGCCTCCCATTGCTGCAGACTTGTCTTCCCGGGTGTAAAATTACGAGACGAAGGCAAACTGTACCAGAAAATAAGACTGAACAGCAGGCTGAGCACTCCAAGAATCGTCAAGGCAATCTGCCAGTTGAACAGATCGGTTAAAGCCCCGATCACAATTCGGCCAACCAGGCCGCCGATCGACGTACCTGCGACATAAATTCCGATCACTCGCCCTATAGCCTTGGGATGGAATTCCTCGTTAAGGAAAGCCATTGCTATTGAAGGGAAGCCGGAAACGCTGATTCCTATCAGAAAACGGATGACAAGAAATAGCGAGAATTGAGGCGTAAATGCTGACAATATGGCTAATACCGAGGTACTGAGCAGCGACAGACTCATTAACAGCTTGCGATCAACACGGTCGGATATCGTTGAGATAATAATGAGGCCGATGGCTAGGCCGATCGTGGCTAACGATACCGAGGCTCCCGCCGTCGCCGGAGAAATATGATATTCCTTGGAAAATAAGCTGATTAACGGCTGCGGACTATACAAAACCGCAAACGTAACAATACTGCCGAGCAGCATGCTAAGAGAAGTTCTCCGATGCTCAGAACTCCCTAATTCAATGGTATTCATTTCTCTCTCTCCAATCCAATACTTATCTATATATTTGTTTATTGGCTACATATAAGTATAGGACGGGGTAAAAGTATAGTATAATGCATTATTAGTAACACTTTTATATAGTGGATGTAATAAGCAGGAGGAGAGTTATTGTGGAGTGGCAGCAGCTTGAATATTTCCAGACTGTAGCACGGATGCAGAATATCACTTCCGCGGCTCGGGCTATGAATATTACACAGCCGGCATTAAGCAGATCTATTGCCCGACTGGAGTCCGAATTAAATGTGCCTTTATTCGAGCGGAAGGGCCGATCGATTGTGCTGAATCGATATGGGGAGCTATTCCTTGCTCGAGTGGAGAGAATAATGGAGGAATACCAGGCAGGGCGCCGTGAGATTGAACAGCTGCTTGACCCCGAGCGAGGCGAAGTATCGCTGGGTTTCCTGCACACGCTCGGTATCCGCTGGATTCCTGACCTGATTGGCAAATTCCGCGAGAGTTATCCAAGTGTCCGTTTCCAGCTTCATCAGAACAGCAACCTTAATTTGCTGCATCAGCTCCATTCGGGAGAGATCGATCTATGTATGTCCTCCCCGCAGGAGACGCCTCTGAATATTCATTGGACAAAGCTATGGACGGAGGAGCTATTCCTCGCGGTCCCCGTTCACCATCGGCTCGCCGGGGTAAAATCCGTTGCCCTGGAGGAACTGCAGGATGAGATGTTGATTTCCTACAAAGAAGGGTACGGACTCCGACACATTATGGATGAACTTCTGCACCAGGCGGGCATCTCGCCCAAAATTTTGTTTGAGGGGGAAGAGATCCATACGATAGCGGGACTGGTCTGTGCCGGACTGGGGATCGCCATCCTTCCGAAGACGGAAGGCATCAATGAGGACGGCCTGGTCTGGGTAACAATTACAGATCCGGACTGTAATCGGGAGATCGGGATCGCTTGGGTGGAAGGGAAGTTCCTCTCCCCGGCAGCAAACCTGTTCAAACAATTCGTGATCCATACGGCCAATCAATATTATAAGCAAAGAGCAATAACCAAACCTAACTAAGGGTGACCACATATGCTGCAATCTTATTTATTCCCAATTAAATATGCTTTTTTCTCTTTTCCTTTCGCTGCCTTCTTATTTACGATGCCGTTCCTGATTGTGCAGTATCGCAAATACGGCTATATCAACAAATTCAGGTCCTTCCTGCTCTATTTGTTCCTGCTGTATTTAATGAATGCTTATTTCCTTGTAATCCTGCCCTTGCCCGCTTCCAGACACAATCTGCCCATGGCTTCAGGGGGCATACAATGGATGCCGCTCAATTTCATTCACGATATTGTGAAGGAGACCGGGGTCGTCATCAGCAGCCCGTCATCTTACCTGCATCTGCTTAAGGAACGTGCTTTTCTTCAAGTTCTGTTCAATATTTTTCTAACCGTGCCCTTTGGCATCATGCTCCGATATTACTACCGTCTCGGATGGCTGCGCTGTATTCTATATACCTTCCTGCTGTCCCTGTTTTTTGAGCTTACGCAATTGACGGGCTTATATGGGATCTATCAGCATCCTTACCGTGTATTCGATGTAGACGATCTATTGATGAACACGCTCGGAGGAATCTTGGGAGTTCTAATCGCCGACTGGACCTCAAGTCTGCTGCCTAATGTGGAACATCTGGATGCCAACGTAAATCCGGCGGCCAATCGTGTCACGTATTTAAGGCGTGGGATCGCCTACATTATCGACTTCTGGATCTGGACTATCCTTGAAGTGATCCTCGATCAGGCATTCAATCTGTCTCTGTCATTCTTCCTGTCAACCGGCCTTTACTTCATGCTGCTTCCTTACTTGACAGGCGGCTATACGTTTGGCAAATGGATTGTACGCATCAAGTTGACTCGAACCGGACCGAAGCAGAGGGTATCCCTACTGTCGCTCGTTCTACGCTACGGAATCCTATATTGGTTAATCTACGGCATACATCAATTTGTTCCAAAATGGACCCATGATCTGCATCCATTTATCTCGGTAGCAGTTACGCTGTCTATCTTCGCGCTTGATGTAGCCCTCTTTATTCATGTTATCATCTACATGATCCGCAAGGAGCCGCAGCTCTTCTACGAGAAGCTCAGCAGAACCAAGCATGTCGTCGCCTGGGAGCCCCGAGACAAGCATGTACCAGAAGCGGGCAACCAGTGAAATAGAAGCCCGTCCAAACAAACGGTCTCTATGACCTTTTGTCTGGACGGGCTTCTTAGGTTGATATCCATCCAATTGAATCCGCTAGATAAAGCTCTGGGACTCTACTTTTACGCTTCAACTCAGATAATAATTAAGAACTATATCCTTATTGTATTATCAAGCAGATTCAGCTTCGCTCATTTCTAAGCAGAGCTTCACCGGGCAGTGATCACTGCCCATCACATGGCAATCGATGTCAGCATCCTTCAAATATGGAGTGATCCTGGCCGAGGTCAGGAAGTAATCAATTCTCCATCCAACATTCCGTTCCCGAACCTTTAGCATGTATGACCACCAGCTATAGACCTGTTCCCGGTCAGGATAGAAATGACGGAAGGAGTCCACGAACCCCGCGCCAAGCAGCTCGGTCATTTTGCCCCGCTCCTCCAGGGTAAAGCCGGAATTGCCCAGATTCGACTTTGGATTTTTCAGATCGATCTCCTGATGAGCCACATTCATATCCCCGCATACGATGACCGGTTTCCTACCATCCAGCTCCAATAAATAGCTGCGGAAGCGATCCTCCCATTCCAGGCGGTATTCCAGCCGGGTCAAATCACGCTTGGCATTTGGAGTGTACACGTTAACCAGATAGAAATTATCGAACTCCAATGTAATTATTCGCCCTTCTGGCTCATCATTTTCCTCTATCCCGTACCATACCGACAGCGGCTTAATTCTTGTGAATATACCCGTGCCGGAGTACCCTTTCTTCTCCGCATAATTCCAGTACTGTTCATACTCTTCGCCCAGCTCCAGTTCTATTTGCCCTTCCTGCAGCTTCGTCTCCTGAACGCAGAAAATGTCCGCATCCACCTCTTTAAAATAATCATAAAATCCTTTATTTACGCATGCTCTAAGACCGTTCACATTCCAAGATACCAGTTTCATAATGTTCTCCTTGCTAGAATATAAGATAGTCTGATTTTATCATATAATCTGTCGCCGGCATCAGTTGACCTTGCTGTAACCTATTCCCACCATCGCGTCAAATAAAAAAACAGCACCCCCACCACAGCGGCACTGTCTCCTTATTATTCATATATTAATGATTGGCGTTAAAGGCTTTCCCTTTCTTCACCACATCAGCGTTATATAAATTTACAGTGGTACTAATGATATAGGAAGGAGGCTGCTGACCTTTCTTCTGACGGTGGCCTTCAATATGCGCGGGGCTCTTCTCCCAATTCTTCCAGGCTTCTTCCGATTCCCACCGGATAACAGTGACTACTTCTTCCTGTTCCTTGCTCTTCTTATTCACCATCACGCTAATATCAATTAGGCCTTCCATTTCATCCATCGGACCAGGCTTGCTGAACCGTTCAATGACTTTATCGCTGTTTCCCTTTTCGATAAGCATCGTTCTTGTCATGATAAACAATGGCAGTACCTCCGAATTAAATAAATATTTTTAATAATTATATTTATATTAGTCGATAATGATTATCATTGTCAACATATCCTCTTTTACTTCTATTTGCGTTGTCCAAGCTCAAACCTGTCCAATCGTTGTCCTTCTATATCGTAGGCCTCGTAAGTAAGCGAGCTTTTCGTCACTGTTATAGCGGCGTACATCTGCTTGAAATTTTGAAAATGGACCGCATGATAAAATTGATCCTGCTTCTTCTCATTGAACTTCTGCCCCGATGCATTTGTCGTTACATATACGGTTCCTTCTCCTTCGTTAACGACCTTCCCGTCCTTGATCGGATAGGAGCGGGAGTATTCATGATTATGCCCCTGAAGCACCAGATCGACGTGATAATCGTCGAACACCTTGGCCCAGCCTTCAATCTTCTTGTATCGATTCCCTCCATACACCGGCCGATGAATCGCAACAATTGTCCAGCGTTTGCTGTTGTGACTCAGATCTTCACGCAACCACTTCGTCTGTTCGTCAATATTGGATTCCGTATTCAGCACTACGAAATGCGCTTCGCCATAGTCATAGGAGTAAACTGTCCCCGGCAGCGAACCCTCCGCCCCTTGCTCCGGCAAATTAAAGTGGGCCAGATACTGCGGTGCTTCACCGTCCACCTGCTCATGATTGCCTGTAACTGGCATCAACGGAATAGACGGCACCCACTGGTCCGCCGTGGCGAAGAAATCATTCCAGGCCTGTTCATCCTCTGTATTTTCGGTCAGATCGCCATTATGAACGATGAAACTCGCCTGCGGAAAATGAATCAGTGCGGCTTCCAGCGTCCTGCCCCATAGCTCAAAATCCGTTCTCGTTATCCCTTGGGAATCAGTAACGTTAATGAATGTAAATTCCTCCACCTCCTCCGCCTCGGTAGTGAAGGTATACGCCTTGCTCCAGCCGCCCTTACTCCCGTTACCCACCCGGTAAATATAGGAATGACCCGGTTTAAGCCCACTGACTTCCACTTTATGAGAACGAATCCTTTGCCCATCGCCGATATCGATGACCATCGATTCAGCCTGATAAGCAAGTGCACCCTCTCCCTTCAAGGCTGAACCACCCGTACCTTCGGCAATTTGCAGCAGTGCCTCTGTACTATCATCCTCTGTATACCAGGTAAAGGCCCTTGAGGTTCCAGGGTCCCCCTTAAAAGTAGTAACCAATGACTTAGGCTGTGCCGCATGGACATGCTCCAGCCGGATAATCCCCGCAGCACCGGCCAATATCAGCAGGCATACTGCGGCCAGAAGCCATTTATCACGTCTATGTTCCTTCATCCGCTTTCCTCCTCGTTTGCCAATTCTAGAAGTACATGCAAGAGCTTCTCCCTAAATTTTTTGCCATTGTCTTACATTTGTCAACGCAATGTAAACAACTTTCAGTCAACGTTCAGGATACGTTAAGTCAAAAATCAGGATCGGTTGCTAGGATGATGTTTGTACAATCAAGCTCAGGAAAAGAGGTGTCAGAACTAATGAACGCTAAACTTAAATACCGCCATGAACTGAAATATGTAGTTAATCGCCAGCAGTATTTTATTATACGGCAGCGGCTAAGAAGCCTGATCAAGCTGGACGAGCATGCCGGACGAAGCGGGGAATATCATATTCGCAGCCTTTACTTCGATGATATGGACAATACCGCTCTCTACGAGAAATTAAGCGGTGTCCGCGACCGGAACAAGTATCGGATCCGCATATACAATAAGAGCGACAGCCTGATTTGCTTCGAGAAGAAGATTAAGTTCAATAATTATGTCGCGAAAATGAAAGAACCGCTGAGTCGCGATCAGTACAACTCTATTCTTGCCGGCAACTACGAAGTGCTTCATCAACTTGACAAGCCATTCATGATGGAATTATACCGACAGTTAACCCAAAACCTGCTGCGTCCAAAAGTAATCGTTGACTATGTGCGCGAACCTTATATTTGCCGCAGCGGGAATGTTCGCATCACCTTCGATAAGGAGCTCCGCACCGGCCTGAACTGTATCGACATGTTTGATCCGGGCCTGTCCCCGGTGCTGGCCATAGACGACAATCTGATTATTCTTGAGGTCAAATATAATGAATACTTGCCGGAATATATCAGAGCCGCCATTCAGTTAGACGGCCTGATCCAGCAATCCACCTCAAAATATGTTATTTGCAACAAATATCTGAAAATGAATTCATGGGAGGATCATTAAGATGAACAATACAGAATCCACAACATTCAGCGATATTATTAAGAAATCGGTACTAAGCAATTTTTCCTCTTCCGACATCAGCATAACGAAAATTATTATTGCACTGGCTATCGCTTTTGCAATTGGATTGTTTATTTATACCCTGTACAAACGGATTTTTAGCGGGGTACTCTACTCCAAAAGCTTCAACGTCTCATTGATCGGTATGACCATGGTCACGTCCATGATCATTATCGCCGTTAATTCCAATCTCGTCCTGTCACTAGGCATGGTCGGTGCGCTATCCATCGTTCGTTTCAGAACGCCGATCAAAGACCCTACCGATCTTATATTTCTGTTCTGGGCCGCGGCTGCCGGGATTGTCACCGGTGCCGGCTTCTACACCTTAGCAATGATTGGCTCTGTCATCATCGGATTGGTACTGTTTCTGTTTATCAAGAATTCGTCGGTTGAGAATCCTTACCTGTTAGTTGTCAATTGTGACGGTGACGAGAGCGAACAACGGCTTCAGGAGCAGATTGGCAGCCTGGTAAAACGCTACAATGTAAAGCAAAAGACGGTGTCTCAAGACAATATCGAAGTCACTTTGGAAATTCGCCTGCGTAAAGGAGAGGGGAGCTTCATCAATCAAATTTCCGCGCTTCAGGGCGTCCGGAATGCCGTGCTGATCAGCTACAACGGCGACTATGTATCTTAAAACGCGGGGGTGTAACAGAAGATGAAGACTAAATTCTCCAGGTTTCTTCTATGTCTTTGCTCGTTCATCTTGATCTTCGCGATGACCGCCTGCGATACCAACAGCAGTCCAACCATCTCCAATGACACGGAGAAGACAGGAAACACCTCCTCGCCGGTGACTGACAGGCTGGATGAGGAAGTGTTTCCAAAGGACAAAGTAGTAGATGTGAAAATAACGATAGATGAAGATGATTTTCAGGATATGTTGGATCATGCCAGCGACGAGGAGATGAAGACAGCGTCCGTCGATTACAACGGCAAACATTTTGACAATATCGGGATACGTACCAAAGGGAACCTCACCTTGCGCAGTGTTGTGCAGATGGAGGATTCCGACCGCTACAGCTTTAAGCTATCTTTTGATGAATATATAAATCAGACGCTGGATGGCATCAGCAAAATTAATCTGAATAACAATTATAGCGATGCTTCCTACATGCGTGAATTTCTGGCGTATGAACTGGCGGAGCAAATGGGCTTGCCTACCCCTAAATACTCATACGTGAATGTCTATATCAATGACGAGCTCTGGGGCTTCTATCTGGCCGTGGAGCAGATCGGGGATGCTTATCTGGAGCGGCATTTCGGCAACTCCTATGGCGCCCTCTATAAAGGCGAAATGACCGGCAGCGGCAGCGAATTGTCCTGGCTCGGGGATGACCCGAACAGTTACACCGGACTGGTACAGAAATCGAAGACAGCTAATGGAAATATTCTGATCGATATGCTGAATGAGCTTAACAACGGCTCCGATTATGAGAAATATATCGATGTGACAGAAGCATTGAAGTACATTGCGTTGAATGTTGCTACCAACAATTCGGACAGCTATATCGGCGCTAACAAGCAAAATTATTACCTTTATGAAGATGAAGGGGTATTCTCCATCCTGCCCTGGGACTACAACATGGCGTTCGGGGGCATGGGCGGAGGGATGGGAGGCGGTATGAATATAGACATGGGCGGATTCAAGCGCAATACAGATGCCGATGCTCCAGATGCCGATACCCCTGCCAATATTCCGGATGGCGATGTTCCAGGCGGTGATCTGCCAAATAATCCGGATGCCGACATTGAGAATAATGCGGATGCCGCAAAAGGGAACAATACTGGCAATGGCAAGCTGCTGATTGATGAACCCACTCAGGGAGCGGTGGCGGAACGGCCGCTGATCGCCAAGCTGATCGCCGTCGATAAATACAAGGAGGAGTACCACGAGATTTTGAAGGAAGCGACCGAAGGCTATCTTGCCAACGATGCCTTCACAGCGCGGGTTAATCAATTGTCCGAGATGATCAGTTCATATGTTAAAGCAGATCCTACTGCGTTCTATACCTATGAGCAGTATGAACAAGCTTTGCCCCAGTTGATTAACAGCAACTCCTCCCAAGTCGAGAATATAACGCAACAGCTGGATGGGACGATCCCTTCTTCAGGCGACGGTTCCGGCAGCGGCGGAGGTATGGGCGGTGGCATGGGAGGCAGAGGCGGCATGGGCGGTGGCAGACCTACCATGGGTCAAGGCGGTAATGTTCAGGGCGAGCAAGCCCAGCCAATCGCACCGAACGGCGATGTAAACGCCGCCCCAACCCCGTCAGAAGAGACGAATAAGCAAGCTAGACAGAAACAAGGTACGGATGGCAGTCCAACACAGCAGACCACAAATAGCGAGCCTCAGCAGAGTGCTGATCATGGACAGCAGAGCCAAACCGACCAGGTTCAGCCGGATGAGACAAACGCTCCAACGGACCTTCCGGCGTGGAATGGAGAACGGGGACAAGCCGGAATCGAGGGCGGCTTCCCTGGTGGCTTCGGAGAAAGGGGCGGGTTCGGTCAAGGAACAGCGCAAACTGACGGAAGCTCAGGCGAGGCCATAACAGCTGGTATCTCATTAGTCATTCTCGCGCTGGGCTGTATATTCGTAGCACGTTTCCATCGCCGACGCTAAGCCTATTTGCAGTATATTTTTACGAATTGGCACCTTTTTTAGAATATAGGTTTAAAACACCTTGCTTTGGTAAATAGTAAATGCAAACCTACTAAAAAGCAGAGGTGTTCATGAATGGGGTTTTTATGGTCATTAATCATCGGTGGTGTTCTCGGCTGGCTGGCCGGATTAATTCTTGGTAAAGATGTTCCCGGTGGTATCATCGGCAACATTATCGCCGGATTTATCGGGGCCTGGCTCGGCAGCTTCATGTTAGGCAATTGGGGACCTGTCCTTGGCGGTTTCTACTTTGTACCTGCCCTGATTGGGGCGATCGTGCTTGTCCTTATCGTCAGTCTGATTATGCGTTCCATGCGGAAGAACCGTACCTAATTCTCGGGACGGACTTTCCAAAGACCAAAAAAGGCCAGCCCGGAATTGTTCTGGCTGGCCTTTTTTCACGTAAACAGAAGCCGCAATTATACGTTGTTACCGCTCCCTGTCTCAAGGCTCTCTTCACGATACTCTGTAGGTGTTCTTCCCGTGACCTTTTTAAATACCTGCGTAAAATAACGCGGGTCCTGATAGCCAACTAACGGAGCCACCTGATAGACTTTGACATGACTGTTCTTCAATATATATTGAGCCTTCTCAATCCGGTAATTCGTCAAATACTCCAGGAAAGTATAACCTGTCTCCTGCTTGAACAGCATACAGAAGTGGCTGATGCTCAGTCCGGCGATCTCGGACACTTCTTCTACGCTGAGGTCCTTATGATAATTATTGTCGATATAAGACTTCGACTTCGTAATGATCACGTGAACATTTTCTTTGGATTCATTCTGCTCTCCCTCGCGAATCCACTTCCCGAAGCTGTTCTTCAATAACTGAATCATCTCCCGAAGTGCGGCAAGAGAATGCAGCTCCTGCAGCAGACCCTCCAGAGACCATTCAGGAATCAGATTCATATGCTCAAATTCTCTGTATAGCACAACAGTCAGTTCGACAATACTCCGTTCGGCCAGTTCCTTAGAGAAGGTCTTGTCCTCAATGTACGCCCGGGTCTTATCCAGCAAATCCATAAGCTTATCATGGTTCAGCGTGCGAATGCATTCCAGCATGGAGGACTCCAGATGCTTCGGATATTTCGGGTCGCCTGCCTCGCCGGTTCCCTGAAGCGAATCGATAAATACGCCTTCTTCATCACTATAGAAGCGCTGGTACAGCGCTTTGGCCGCGCTCTGGTATGCCTGGCTTAATCGCTCAATCCCGGTAACAGGCTGGCTGAAGCCAATGGAGCAGGGCAATTTGGTATTTAATTTGAGCTGCTGAATAATATCGATCCCCAGCCGTTCCTTCTCTTTATTCATTGAAGCCGGAAAGAGCAGAACCCATTCTCCGCTATGAAAAGGAAATACCGTGAGCGCCCCTTGGGACAGCGACCACTCACTAAGTATATTGCGGATGGCAAATAGCCATAACCTTCGTTCCTCAAGCGACCACACTTGGTTCAGCTTCAAATAATGATCCAGCTGCACGACCGCCATAAAATATTCTTCGTCCAATTCGCTGTTCTCCAGCCAGCGCATATGCTGCAGCGGGCTCTGACTGTGGTTGCCCTCAATCACCTCTGCAAACATCCGTTCACGGGCTAACAGCGATAACACTTGCACCGAATGCAGCAGCTTGTCATTTTCCATCTGCTTATCCAAGGTTTTCTTGGCGCGAAGGATCATCTCAATCAGCTCATCATGATCGATCGGCTTCAGCAGATAATCAAATGCCCCTTCCCGCAGAGCCTCCCGGGCATATTCAAACTCTCCGTAGCCGCTAATAAAAATAAATAATCGCTTGGCGTCTTCGGCCAGCACTCTCTTCATCAGCGTGATCCCGTCTATGCCTGGCATCCTTATATCACTAATAATCATATGGGGAGCAAGCTCGCGTACGAGTTGCAGCGCCTCTTCTCCATTCCGCGCTTCTCCGACAATTTCGAGCTCCAGTTCATTCCAGGGAATCGCTACCTTCAAGCTGCGTAAAATAATCGGCTCATCGTCCACAAGAATAACCCGATATTTCCCCTCTCTCTGTTCCACCCTACACACCTGCCTCCAGATTTTTTGAGAAGTAGTTCAAAAAGTCCCTCTTTGATAAGAAATCTGCATCGATGCCATTTAAGGATGGGCGGCCACGGTCCAAAGGTTGGTTTGGCTGCGGTATAGAATTTCATTAAATGCTGATCCCTTATAAATTCTATTTAGCTTCGGGGCCAAATATCGGACATTTTGAACAAACTCTTAATTCGGTGAAATACTTTTTCGCTGCTTCCAATACTGATCTGAAGTTTGTTGAATTTGCTCCAACGCTTCATTCGGAGAAGCCTGATCCAGAATCATCCCTTCGATCACTTGCAGGAAGGTCTTACTGACCTCCGGCGATAGGGCATTATCATAAGGTACAAAGGTTTGTTTGCTTCCCTCCATCAGTTTGACAACCTGGGCGAATACCGGGCCAGTTTGCTCGGAATCGAAGGAGATTCTCATAGAAGGAATTCGCAGGCCCTCATATACTACTCTGCTCTGGACTTCCTGGGTATAGAACATTTTAAGCAATTCCAGCGCTGCCTCTCGTTTGCTGCCTTCAAGAGTGGAGGAAAGCCCGATGCCAATCGTATAACCCCCCGCCATCGAACGCGGCTGATCCGCGCGAAGCGACGGAAACGGGATAACTCCCACTTGATTCTGGAAATCTTCCGTTTCCTTTTTGCTATGGAATAGATTAATGTCCCAGTTCCCGTTCAGATACATCGCCGCTCGGCTGCTCGTAAAGGAATCGATCGCTTCCTCGGTCGACAGATCATTGGCCGGCGCGGTGAAGGCCCCTTCTCGAACCCACTTCTTGAAATGCCTAAAGGCTTGTAAATATACGATATTATTGAAGCTCCTGTCCGGCTCTCCCTGGGCCAGCTGCTGGATCAGCGTCGGTCCGGCATACCGGTCCATAAGATAATGGACATAAATCGCCGCGGGCCATCTCTCTTCGTTGCCCAGGGCAAACGGCGTATATCCATAATTCTTCAAGGTCTTGATCGCGGAGTCCAATTCATTTAACGTTCTTGGTGGATTAATGCCAAGCTTCTCGAAGATAAGCTTATTATAATAGAGCGGTTCAGCGTTTCCTTCAATCGGCAAACCGTATACATGATTGTCGAAGGTCCATAATTGAAGATCTTGGAACTCATCTCCGAGCCCATTTTCCTGCACGAATTCCGTTAAATCCATCAGCCGGTTAGAACGGACATAAGGCTCAATTTCTGCTCCGCCAAACAATACGAACATATCGGGCGGCGTCCCCGTTACCATTTCACTCTTCAGCTTCTGTTCACGGTGTACGGTCTGGTCCATCCCTTCGAAGTTAATCTTAACGTTAGGATGGGAGGCCTGATAGGACTCAACGACATCTTCAAAAATATTCAGCATTTGCCGATCATGCTCCTTGATCCAGAAATGGCGGAAGGTCAACGTTATTTTCTCGGTCTGGGGCTCCTCAATGGGTTCACTTCCATTAGCGATAATGATGAACACCGATACGCCCAGTACTAATCCATACAAAACGATCCAGCCCCAATTCAGTAACCACTTCATTTCTCTCCCCCCTTAAGGCACCATTTTAGGAATACGGATTCGGATGATGGACCCAAACCCGGGGGAGGAACAAATCATAATGCCATAATATCCGCCGAACTGCAGATGAAGCCGCTCGTGGACATTTTTCAACCCTACGCCGTTCTCCCGATATTTCTTCAGAGTGCTCCAATCCTTACTCCATAGGCTTAGCAAAGTAAACTGATCAAAGCCCGGACCATTATCTCTGACATCAATAACAATATCATTCCCATACTCTCCGGCCGTGATCGAGATTATTCCGTTCCCCTCCATCGGTTCTATCGCATGGTATAAGGCATTCTCTACGATAGGCTGAACGATCAGCTTCTGCGTTTTATAGAACTTCAGTTCCTCCGGCACTTCAATTTGATAGGAGAATTTGTCCTCAAATCGGAACTTCTGGATGTCCATGTAATGGCGAACATGCTCCATCTCCATCGCTAACGGAATCATCTCCTGGTTCTCGCTAATGCTTATGCGCAGCAGTTTCCCTAGCGACACGACCATTTTGCTGATATTCCGGTTCCCCTCCAGCACGGCCATCGAATTGATTGATTCCAGCGAGTTATATATAAAATGCGGATTGATCTGCGCCACAAGCGCCTGCAGTTCAACCTCTTTCTTGCGATTCTGCTCCTTCTGCACCTGCTCAATCAGTTCAACGATCTGTTTGCTCATTCGATTGAACCCATCGATAAGCAGATCACGTTCGTCCTCCGCCTTAACCGTGGTCATAATCGGCACGAAAATACCTTGCTGAACCCGCTTCATTCCGTTCACAGCGCTAATGATGCTGCCGACCAGGCGGCGGACAAAGAAACGGTCGAACAGAAAGGCGGAGATCAGCGAGACTAAGACAAGAATGACCGCGATATTGCGGATCGAGACGGATTCCGAAGCAATCATGCGGCTGGGAGTAATGGCCGCCAAATACCAATCCTTATTATAGGAAGGCAAATATGTAATCAGCGATTTCTCGCCAAGATAGTTATCGACGTAATACCCCCGTTCATTGTCATAGCCGTCCGCCAGGAACGGAAACTCCGTCGCTTCTCCAATATGATTGCCCGACTTGTCGAACACAATCTTCCCCTGCTTGTTCACCAGCAGGATATCTCCCTGCTTCAATGTCGCCGCATCCCAAAATACCTGATCGAGCAGATCCGGCTTCACATAGATAACGACAGCTCCGATATCCTCAAGCGAATAATAATCTTTGACTATCCTGGCCTGAATCAGAACCGGATTGCCCGCAGCAGCGGACCCATTCTCGCCCGGACCAACCCAGATAGGCCGCCCCTCAGCCTGTTTCATGGCCTCGAACCAGCTTTGGGCGCTCAATTCCCCGAAGGACATCGCTTCATTATACTGATACAGCAGCTTATTCTTGGAGTAGAGCCCGAAGGAAGTAATCATCGGATGGTTGATCAGGTTGTTAATATCCTGCTTCTGCTCATACGTAATTGCAAAATCCGGCTGCTTCAGCGTCTTCTGTATTGCCGGTTGTGTAATCGCCGAATTGGAGATCGTCGTAAGTTCGCTGAGTGCAAACCTCAGCTTCCGGTCGGTCTCCAGCAGAGATACCCAATAGAAGTTACTCGATTTCTTCTCCATAGTATGAGAGAAGCTGTAATACGAAATCGATCCCATCAGGATTACAGGGATAAACACAAGAAGAATAATAGCCAGCAGGATTTTACGACGGAGCTTCATTTGCGCCCTCCCCCCAGAAATCTACTAACTCTATTATTCTTCGTTACTGAGTTATTTTCCTTGCAGCTGTAGAGAATATCAGCTCTTAATGATTCCCTGGATCAGAATTGGAGACAGCCACCCCTTATTAACAAGAGTGGCTGTCTGCTGGTATTATTCTGTTCTATCGATATTAAAGCACCAGATCGTCAGGCCAGTGGATTTGTACACCTTGCTTTTGAATCAGCGCTTGATAAGCCTGAAGATGCTGCGAATTGGCGTGCACCTCATGCGGCGTCACTTGATTCTGAAGCGCATAGGCCGCTAGATAACCCACCGATTCCCCGATATTCCATTCCGTCGGATGGAGACGGTAGCATCCGTTCGTAATTTGGGTTGTGCCGATGTTTTTGCAGGCGGGAAGCAAGTTTTTGACCCGGATCGGCAGCAGTGCCCCAAGCGGGATCTCATATGGATAGTTCGGAATATAGAACGTCCGGTTCGTGACGGTCGTCAGGTGTACATCCAGATGATAACTGCCGACACCAACGCTATCACTATACCGACGAATCCCTTGGTCCCCGCGAATTTCCTTGCTGACATCCTGCTCCGTAATCGTGTACATAGCTTGAATCCGGCGCGACTCGCGGATATACGGGTATTTGGCCAGTCCGTCCTCTGTACCCAGTACGTCCGTACGCAAGCGAATGCCTGGATATCCACGCCCTCCGTCCGGGCGCGGCGTCTCGGTCTGAAGCCAGTAGATCAGGGAGAGGCTTAACTGTCTGGCATTGGCCAGATGCTCCTGCCGCTCTGCTTCAGGAACATCAATAATCGAACCTAAAAAATAATCGTTCTGCGGCCAATTGATCAAGGTGATATCACTTTCATATAGCCCTGGTTCAAATAAAGCCGGGTCGATGACACGACGATACGTCCACAACGACAGCAGCTCCCGCCCGGAAGCATCCTTGCGTTCGCCTGGGAATAGAGCAAACTCCTTCATTTTCTCCGCGTCATCCGTATCGTTTGCATACCAGCTTAACAGTGGAATATTCGTATGCTTCGGCACGAACTCGCGCCAGAAATCATATTGCTCAGGCTTCTCGATCGTGAAATCGCCGCCTTCTATATAATCGAGCGCAAACACATGGGTAATCGATTGTATATCAAGCGGATTCGCCTCTTCCAACGCATGCGGCTCCCCTGTCTCATGCCTGGACTCCGCACCGACTACATATTCAACACCCGCCAGCGGCAGTACATCGCCACATTCGGTGGCATCAAGGAAGTAGGCTCCTCTGAGAATAACGTCTTCCCCTGAACTTATATGCGTGACGGTTACACTCTCTATCTGATCTCCGTTCGCTGAGGCTGCCGTCAGCCGAAAATGATACATCACCGTAATCCGGCCGCTGTTCACATACGGGGCCAGCATATCCTCGATGACACGCAGCGCCACCTTCGGCTCATGACATAAGCGGCTCACCCAGCCGTTGCCGGGGTTAAGCAGCCCATTATTCTTCGTTTCTTCCGTCATCGGATAGTTGTCTCTATAATACGCACGCACCCGGTCTCGAAACTCGCGATACGTCTCTGTGCAGCCGAACTCCTCGATCCATTGATGTTCGTCCGGCGGAACCGCCTGACTTGTCAACTGGCCGCCAAGCCAATCCGTCTCTTCCGTCATAATCACACGTACGCCCGTCTTGGCTGCAGCCAATGCGGCCATACATCCGCCCACACCGCCGCCAAGGACGACGACGTCTGTCATTCGTTCGTTACCCATCTCCCGCAGGCTCCTTCTCCGGCGCATTCAACACGTCCTAAGCTATTCTTGCGCCTTTTCTGTTATTTGCAAATTTGCAGATCCTCGCAGCATTAGCGAAGCTCGAACCCTTGTCGTACTTTATTGTTCTTATTGGATCTCACGGACATGGGTCTTCAACCCGACCTCAAACATCCGACTCCAAGGCATGTAGCAATCGTCAATTACGATCTCGTATTTCCCGTCCGGATCTCGCAAACGCTCCTCTATGAACTGGCTCAATTCCGCTCTGACCCGCTCGGCAATTTGCCCCCGCTGTCCGTCGACTGAAAAGTAATTGAATCCCATACCGGGCAGCACCCGATCGCTTACCTCCCTGCGGACAGAAGCGCAATAACCTCCATCCTCGACATATCGTAATGACAGGAAATCGCGATGCTTCGGTGTATTGCCATACACGGCATAGATCATGCCTTGGGCAATGCAGGTCCCGAGCGTGTTGCCACTAGTGTTCCAGCCTGCATAACCCGCCAGCTCGAACAACAGCTTCTTGTCGCGAAGCAGCTGCAGCAATTCAAGATCCGCCCCGTTGGCATAGGCCACATCGGCGATAACACAAGGCTTGCCGAGGCGACGGACGATATCATCGGCCATCTCGATCAGTTCAACCAGATTCCGGTATACCTGGTACCCCAAATAAGGCTGCCCTTGATCATTCGACTCCATCATGCTCTCGCCCGGTGTGTTGACGCACAGGGCCATATCAGCTTCCGCCAGGGAAGGCGCCATCATCCCTCCAGCCGCCATGATCTGATATTTAACCGATTCATATAACACTCGGTCTTCATATAGAGGGATCACTAACGGCCCTTGCACACTGGCAAAGTGAACATGCACCCGCGGCTTGCGCTGCTCAAAATGGTTGATCATACGGGCCAGCAGCGTGCATCCCACTTCGTCGGCTCCGGGATACATATAGACGGATAGCTGCTGCTGACACTTCTTGACATGCTCACGAATATGCTGCTGGTCGATCGCGGTCAGGCCATAAGGGGCCGAGTCATCCTGCGGGATGATCATAAAGTCAACGGCCCCGTCCTGCACCAATTCGATCGCCCGTTTATTGGCTGCCAAATTGACAGCACGGCGTTCTGTGTAATCCTGCCAGATAGATTCAGGCAAAGCCATCTCAATCTGCTGCAGCTCATGCTGCTCTTCTTCCGCAGCAATGCCCAGCTCCAACCGATGGCGAATATATCCGCGCCGGAAAATCTCCCTGCCCCAATGCTCATAGTAATCCGGTTCCTCATCACTGCTGGAATAGCGTGGGCAGCGCATAATGAGTTGATAAGCAAATACATGCAATGTCGGGTTAATCCGCTTCAATTGACGGAGCTTCTCCAGTTGCTCCCCGCATTGTGCCTCCGTCATCTCATGCAGTCGCGAGGGGATAATCCCTCCGTATAGCAAGGTGTCCAAAGCCACTATCGCTCCGTCCGCATCACGCGCTTGCTCGAATAACCAGGCCCATAGCTGTTCGACATCTCCAGGGCGCTTCTTCAGCCCCATCAAGCTCAAATCCGGGCGAACGACATGGTATTCCGTTCCCGCGGCAAGAAGTTCCGGAAATTCGTAATTGCACGGACGTTCGTCCAGGGGAATATATATTATTTTTCTCATGTAACAAGCTTCCTCCTATCCTTTAACTGCTCCGGATACCCCTTCCATGTAATAGCGCTGGGTGAACAGGAACACGATGATAATCGGTACAACCGAAATGACGGTCCCGGCGGCAATCCAGCCAAAATTATAGGAAAATTGGCCATTTAAAAAGCTGAGCGCGGACGCGATCGGATACTGCTTCGTATCATTAAGCACAATCATCGGCCAGAGGAAACTATTCCACATCCCCATGAACTCCAATAATCCAATTACGGCGATCGCCGGCTTCACAATCGGTAACGCTAATTGCAGCCAAATCCGAAATTCGCTTGCACCGTCCACTTTACCGGAGTCGCGCAGCTCATGCGGCATGCCCATAAACGCTTGCCTCATCAGGAATACGTTGAACACGGTAATCGCTGAAGGAAGTACGACGGCAATAAACCCGCCCATTAAGCCTAAGGCCTTTACCGTCAAATAGTTAACTACCATCCCGGCTGCAGCGGGAATAATCATCGTTGCTACCAGCAGCGTAAAGATTAAATCCCGGCCTTTGAAACGGAATACCGCAAGCGGATAGGCTGTAAGACAAGAAAAGAAGATGTTCATGACAACGCCCATCAGGGCAATGATCAAGGTATTCGTTAAATATCTTGGAAAGTCCATGTAGTTCCACACTTGGACGTAATTATCAAAGTCGATAAAAGTCGGGAAGATCGCCGGCGGAAAGCTGAATACATTCTTGCCGGGCATAAGCGACACACTGAAGATCCACAGGAACGGTCCCATCATAAAAATGGCAAACAGGAGCAAGGCTCCATATAACAATAATAATTTCAAAACACGAAATGGTTTTTTTCTCATATCATGCATCCATTAATATGGATTGACACCGCCCTTCCGGTTGAATCTGAAGATGACAATACTAAGTGCGGCTATAATGACGCTGACAATTAGGCCAAGTGCCGAGGAGTAGCCAAAATTAAATTGCTGGAAGCCTTGCTGATAAATATACAAGCTCGATGTTAAAGTGGAATCCCCCGGTCCTCCCATCGTCAGAATAAACACTTCATCAAACACTCGGATTGCCGCCATTAGTGAGATAAGCGTGCAGAAAAAGACATACGGCTTCAACAGCGGGATTGTAATTTTACGAATCGTCTGAGCGCGGTTCGCGCCATCAATCATCGCCGCCTCTGTCAGATCCTTCGGAATGGATTGCAATCCGGCCAAATAAATCATCATATAGTAGCCGAGGCCCTTCCACATCGTAATGAACATCAGGGTCCAGAGTGCGGTATCTTTATTGGACAGCCAGGTAATTCGCTCTTTCATTAACCCTAAATTGGACAACACATAGTTAATGACCCCGTTCTGGTTGAGCAGCCAGCCCCAAATCAGCGCTACCGCCACCATGGAAGTGACTACGGGGATGTAATAAGCCGTACGAAATAATTTAATTCCTCTGACATTGCTATTTACTAGTATCGCCATAAGAATAGAGAAAATCTGGATAAAAGGAACAACAATTACATATAGCAGGGAGTTGACCAACGATGTAATGAAGCTCCTATCCTGCAATGCTTTGACGAAGTTATCCAAGCCGACAAATTCAGTCTTGCCTATAACGGAGTAATTCGTCAGGGCCAGGGGTACGCTGTAAATAATCGGCCAAAAGACAAAAAGGGCCAGCAGGATCAAACCTGGTGTCATGAAGAACCAAGCCACTGACGCTTCCGACTTGCCGAATCTAGTAAAGAAAGATGTTTTTTTCATAATAGTGCTCCTCCACCACCTTTATAAAAGATAGTTCTATATCTATAAGAATCGGGCAGGACGAGCCTGCCCCATCTGCCCCATTTAGTTGCCCAAAATTTTATTTACGTCGTTCTCTGCCTCAGCCAATTTCTTCTTCACATCAGCACCGTTCAAATAGATTTCCTGCAATGCTTTAGTGATAGTCTGATTAACATCTTTGGCACTCTCCACACCGATGTAGAAATCTTCTGCTTTATCAAGGCTGACTGCGGATACCGTCTTAGCGACCCCTTCCAATGTTCCGTCATTTTCCGAGAAGAACGGATCTTTGGCGCTTTCTACTGTGGAAGGCAATGTATTAGCAATTTTGGAGAATTCCAGCTGATTGGCCGCATTCGTGACGAATACAGCGAAGTCGACCGCTTCTTTCTTATGAGAGGTTGCTGTAGGCACGACGATGTTCATCGTGTTGGAATAGCGGATGCCCGCTTTGCCAACCGGACTTGGAACAGCAAGCATTTTGTTGTATACATCCGGCGCAGCCGTCTTGATCTTGTTAATAAATGGCGAGCTGGATAACGACATAGCTACTTGCTCACTCGCGAAGTATTGCACTTGTTTATCGTAGTTGATAATGTCTTTTGGAATAACGCCGTCTTTCAGCAACTGTAAATTCTCATTGACATACTCTTCCACTTCCGGTGTATTAAAAGCTGCCTTCTTATAATCCTCAGTCAGGAACGGCAGGTTTTCCTCTAACAAAGTCCGTGCTTCCATCGTGAAAATATAGCCGTAGGCGCCGGTCTTTTCCTTGATCTGACGACCCCATTCGTTCAATTCCTGCTTTGTCTTCGGCGGATTTTCCGGATTCAGCCCCGCTTTTTCCACCAGATCCTTATTCATGAACAGGACAGGCAATCCAGTGTACCAAGGAAGCGCGAACGCTTTGCCGTCCATTTCCGTGGAGGAGTAGATCCCCGGGAAATAAGCTGCTTTCTGGTCTGCTGTCAGCTCTTGGTTGAAGTCAACCAAAGCATCCTTGGTTCCCATCTGATTGGCCAGCTCCGTATTCAGGTTCACCACGTCTGGCGCATCGCCGCCAGCAATATTCGTCATGAGCTTGTTCAGTACAGCATCGTAAGGATAATCCTTCCAATCGATCTTGACATTTGGATTCTGCGCTTCATAATCCGCAATCAATTTGTTGAAGTAATCATTAAAGGTCGGCTGCAGCGAGATTGTCCAGAACTCTACAGTGACTTGCTTTTCTGGCTTTGCACCGTCGCTATTGCCGTTCGGAGCCGCCTCCTTATTGCCGGACGAACCCGAACCGCACGCCGCCAATAGACCCGCCATCAACACGGACGCCAACAATAATGAAATCAACCTTCTTCCTTTGAAACTCATGTCCTAACACCCTCTCATCTTTATAATCTATCTTTCTATAGTGGAAGAGAAGAGATGACCTTGAATCCATCAACCCGGTTTTCGTGAAGCGCTTACAAAACGAGCTTGTAAAGCTATCCCACTTCGTAGACGTTCGGTGAATCTTTCCGGATGGATCGGTCACAATGGAGAGATCTCCTCTCTTGCAAATTCATTGTAACACGCTTTGGAGAAATTCTCCACTATTTATTAAATAATAAAAGATTATTTCTTTTTAGTTGGTAATATGCTTTTCTTTTTCATAAAAAAAGGGATCGGCAGCAAAAAAAGAGCCTAAAAAGGCTCTCTGTACAAGTCATCTTTTGCAATTAAATGCAGCGTCGCTCTAATACAATTTCTCGGAAATAGCTCGGGCTGTTACTTCTCTGGTTCTCAGCGCCTCGTCCTTCATTTGCAGGGAGACGGCCACATTCAGAATATCGATGACAGCCAACTGCGAGATTTTCGCGGAAAGAGAGCTGCCTTGCAGCGGATTCTCTCTGGCGATCATCAGCAAGCTGATATCCGCTACTTTCGTAATTGGCGAACGGGCGTTGCTTGTGATGGCGATGACGGTTGCCCCCGTCTTTTTAGCCAAGGTCAGATTTTCAATTGTATCCTTCGTGCTTCCGGAGATCGAAATGCCAACCGCCACATCCTCTTTGGTCATTAGGGCTGCTTCCATAGCCTGAAAGTGAGTATCCGCTTTGGCGCTGCTTAGTTTGCCAATTCGTGAGAAGCTATGTGCCGCTTGCATCGCTGTCAATCCAGACGAACCAACGCCAAAGAAATAAATACAGCGGGCCCGAAGCAGCGCATGGATCGCTTTGCCCAACTGATCGGAAACGGCCAGTTCTCTTGTCTGCTCCAAGGTGCGGATATGATTGGCTATTATTTTCTCATTTAGCGCGGTCGAATCGTCCTCTTCTGTTATCTCTTGATGCAAATTATCGATCGGCTTCACCAGATCCTGTGCCAATGACAATTTGAAATCCTGGAATCCTTGAAACTTTAACTTCCGGCATAAGCGCAGCACCGTTGTTTCTCCTACATCGGCTTTTTCCGCCAGCTCGGTCACAGAATGATAAATAATATCGGAGGCGTTATCCAGAATATATTGCGCCACTTTTTGCTCGGCCTTGGTAAGCCCGTTCAAATTACTGTGTATATTTAGGAGCGTCTTCCCCATCCCTGGTATGGTTGACAAGTGCCTTATCCCCTTTCAATCAGCCAATTATTGAACTTTATCTTCTTTTTTACTCGTTCGGAAGATTGATTTCTTCTATTTTATCCGAGATTGAGTTGAATAGGCAAGGACAAGACCAGGTTATCGCACCCTTTGGAATCACAATCAACCTCAGTCCGGACAAAAACAGCCACCCCTTTCTTAAATAGAAAAGGATGGCTGCCTATGACATTAAAATGAGTCCATCAGATAGGTCGTCCCATGCGGAATGATGCGCTCCAGTGCAGCAGCGGCTGACTCCTCTCCGGCCAATCGGCCGTAACGGTACATTTCTTGCGGACGTCTATATCCTATAAGCATCGTCGTCAAGGTCTGGATGTCACAAGTGAGCTCGGCTTCGGCCGAAGCTTCATCAAGCTTGCTTAGCTGCCCTCTTCCCTCAGGCGCTACATATAGCTGCCAGACCCCATGATTCCATGACGCTGTCGTATCTTCAATCCGCAGCTTCAGGGTCGTTCCTGCCTGCGCTGCCTGGAATGAATATTCATTAATAAACGGAGCGGCATCGACAATCCGGGCCATGAAATAAGGAATAATCTCCTGATTGAAGCGCGGGTTATCAACCAGGAATGGCAAGAAATCATCCATCGGGACGAATTTGATTACCGCTTGGTTCACCATGGAATCGTGGTTAGCGAAGTAAGTCCACAATGCTTCACGGGCCATCTCGTTATGGTAAACAAACTCCTCGATGGTTAACTCGCGGTTCGCAACATTGTACAGAGCGTACCCTTGCGGAGTGCCATCCTCCGAGAAATAGACAACATCATGTCCATTCTCATCCAAGACCGACCTCTCCCACCAATCGCGATCACGCAGCAACGTACCATTATATCGCTGCGCAAATGGCCTGTATATTTGATCCAACAGGGCAATATCCTTCAGATCCCTTCTGACTCTGCCTACAAAGTTCTTGCGGGCCGGAAATTGATTTACCGGAATCGTATAATTCCGATGCTCGGTCATAAGCTCCCAGCCGAACTTACGATAATAAGCGAAAGAGAAGGGATTCAGACAGGAGATCGTCTGGCCCTGATCTTTCATGGCGTTTAACGCCTGGGTAAGCAAACCGCGCACCAAGCCACTGCGGCGATTCTCCGGCCAGGAGGAGACTCCGGCGATGCCGCCCATATCAAAGGGCTTGCCCTGAATATAGATTTGCAGCGGCAGAAGCATAAGCTTCGCCAGCAGCTGCCCGTTCTCAAAGGCTCCCCAAGCCTGCTCCGGCTTGAAGCGGGTTCTTCGTTCAGTCCGTTCCACAGGAGACAGCTTGTACTGAAACGCATATTCTCCCAGATCTGCGCTCAGATCGAATTCTTCTGCAACCAATTGTCTGATTTCCATAGGATTCCCCCATTTCGTGCCCCAATTGTTATAGTCGGACACCCTATAGGTATAAGAGTACCTTGGAAATCCAGATTGTTCCACCTATATTTACACTAATCCATTTACTTTTCCCGACTCATCCAGATAGATTCGCTCGGCTGCCGGAACCTTTGGCAATCCGGGCATCGTTACGATGTTCCCGGTATGAACGACCACAAAGCCAGCTCCCGCCGATAATGTAATATCTTTGACCTGTATGGTAAAGCCTTCCGGCGCACCAAGCAATGCAGGCTGATCGGAGAAGGAGTACGGTGTTTTCGCCATACATACCGGCATATTTCCATATCCGAGCTGCTCGATCTGCTCCAGCTTCTTAAGTGCGGATGGAGTCAGGTGCGCGCCGGCACCGCGGTAGATTTGACGGATGATCGTCTCCATTTTAGCCATTAGGCTGCTGTCCTTCGGATATAGAGGGGTAAAGCTTACCGGCTCATGCTGCAAAATATCCCGCAATGTCTCGGCCATCCGCCGACCACCGGCGCCACCTTCTGCCCATACATCCGATACCTCCGCTTTCACTCCAAGACGGCGGCAGTGATCAACAACCAAGGCTACTTCTTCGTCATGATCATGCGCGAAATGGTTAATGGCAACCATAACCGGTACCCTGAATTTGCGGATATTCTCAATATGCCGCTCCATATTGGCGAGTCCTGCCTGCAGCGCAGCTGCGTTAAGATCATCCAATTCATTTTTGGAAACCCCACCGTTATATTTCAATGCTTTAATCGTTACCACCAACACTGCTGCGGCTGGATCAAGCCCGGACTGGCGACATTTGATATCAAAAAACTTCTCCGCCCCCAGATCAGCACCAAACCCCGCTTCAGTCACCACAATATCCGCCAGCTTCAGCGCTGTCTTGGTACCGATCACGCTGCTGCAACCATGGGCAATATTGGCGAAGGGACCGCCGTGAACGAAGACAGGAGTTCCTTCTGCGGTCTGCACCATATTGGGCTTGATGGCATCCTTCAGCAATACTGTCATAGAATCGACGGCACCGATCTGCTCCGCCGTGATCGCCTCTCCCGCCATATTATAGGCCACGATAATCCGTCCCAGCCGCTGTCTGAGATCCGATAGATCCTCGCTTAAGCATAGGATGGCCATAATTTCTGAAGCTGTTGTGATCATAAAGCCCGATTCATGTACGCTTCCGTTGCCGTCGCCAATGCCGCACACAATTCGCCGCAGACTGCGGTCATTCATATCCATCGCATGTTTCCAGACAATTCTCTGCGTATCGATCTGCAGCTTATTTCCGTGATAAATCTGATTTTCAATCATTGCGGACAGCAGATTATGCGCTGCAGTGATAGCATGGATATCCCCGGTAAAATGCAAATTAATATCTTCAGCGGGCAAAATTTCCGCCTTGCCACTGCCAGTCGCCCCACCCTTCATACCGAAGCAAGGGCCGAGAGAAGGCTCTCTAAGCGCGGCGATCGCAGGAATGCCAATAGCATTTAACGCTTGGGAGAGACCGATCGTCGTCAGCGTCTTCCCCTCCCCGGCAGGCGTAGGGTTCATCGCTGTCACAAGCACTAGCTTGCCGTCTGCACAATTCTGCAGATCCTCTCGGATTTGCAAGTCAATCTTGCATTTATATTTTCCGTACAGTTCAAGATATTTCTCATCGATTCCAAAAGATTTGGCTACGTCTATAATAGGCTTCATTCCTTGCGACAACCTCCATGAGCTTAAAATTGCGGATTCTAAAATGCTGCACCGTTATATTGTACATGAACTGAAACACTTAGTATGTGCAAAAAAGAACAATCAATCAAAAACAGGCCGACAACCCTTATTATGGTCATCAACCTGCTTCGATAGTTATCCAGCTATTGTTAATAAGAAGCTTATGCCTGCAGCAGGTACGTGAGCACCTGAAATGTCCCGGAGGAAACAAAACTTGATAAGCATTTGCTCAAGCCCGGCTGACTTCAAGATTCGATGTCGAATAAGCTCAGGATCAGGAGCTCCCTTGCTGCAACCTGATCATTCTATGGGGCTAGCCGATTTCCGCACTTCTCACAAAAAAGATCCGTCTCATTCACAACAGCGTGGCAGGATGCGCAATGCTTCTGAATGACGAGCACCTCGCTCGCGGACTCTTCTTCGACAGGGACTATCTTGGCAATCTCCTCGAATTGATGTCCACAGGACGGACAGAACTTCGTGTCCATCGGTACCACTCTGCCACAGACACATTCCTTCTCATCCTTAATCTCTCTGATCTTATATTCCAATTGCTCGACTTCTTCCTCAAGTCCACGGATCAAATTGCTCTGCTCCTGAACGAGGGACTCAAGCGTATCCAGCTGTTTTTTGGTATAAGCTTCATAGACCTCTTTGCCAATCAATAAATAGCTTTTCTCAATTTCCTTCCGCTTGCTGGAGATTTGCGAATTGATCTTGGCAATCTCCACAGAATCCTTGGCCAAGTCTGCCGCTTTGGCTGCGCCATCCTTCAATTTATCAAAGATCCCCACTTGAATCCCCTACTTTCGAGTTAATGTCAGTTCAATTATTCTATTCCTAATAATACCTGAAAATAACAAAGAAGTTTGTCGATTTTTATTTTTGGCTGTACTCTCTTTTGATCATAATAGAAAATATCCGAAAAGCAAAGCCGCCTCCGGTCTGAATTCGCAGACCGAAGGCGGCTTATAAAAGACCTATGAACTATGTCAACCGTTTCTCGCCCGTAGCTTTCATTCTTAGCTTAGTGAGCTGAGGAAAGATGACGCCAAGCAGAACGACGATAACGCCGATCCATTGCAGCAATGTCACCTGCTCATGGAGAACCAGCGAAGAGAGCAATACCGCAACCGGAAGCTCAATGGCTCCAAGAATTCCGGCCATATCCTCGCCGATATGAGGTACGCCAATCGCGAACAATACGGGAGGTATGAATGCTCCGAAGAAACCGAGCAGGAGCCCGAACACCAGCAACTGGCTCCACAGCAGACCATTAAACAGGAAATGCGGCGGGAATAGTATAAAGACTAACACGAGTCCGCCTGTAATCATCCAGGCACTGCGATAAGCCGGTTTAATCGATGTCATTGCCTTGCCGCTAAAGAGAACAAACATAGAATAGCTCACGGCTGCGAGTAATCCGAACGTGACCCCGATTGCAGAGAAACGGCCTCCTGCCTGCCCTGTCAGCCCGGCGGCCAGCAGCGTTCCCCCAAACAGCAATACAAGTGTGAACAGCATAACCCCATTCGGGCGCTGGCGCTTGCTGATCGCCTGAATCAGCACAGTAATCCAGGTGAACTGGAATAATAGTATAATGGCCAATGATGCCGGGATATATTGCAATGAATGATAATATACCAGACCTGTTATAGCGGTAGGCGTTCCGACTAACATCAGCAGCAATCTCTGCTTCCAGGTCAGCTTCGACGAGGCATCTGCTGTCGCACTTCCCGAGCCTCCTAGCTTCCTCTGCTCTTCCCGCAGTTGGCGTCTCTCTTTAAGCTTGGTATATATAGCCAGCATCCATGCTAGTATGCAGCCTGTCAGTAGTTGTGTGCCTACCACTTCACCAAGCTGGTAGCCATGTCCATAGGCAAGTACAACGATGGTCGACAATATGCCATAACTGCTTGCACCGATAAATACGGATAATAAGTACTTCATTTTCATTTCCTATTGCTCCCCCTTGATAGCATTTGAATCCAGGAAACGCAAAAAATCCTAACTACGATATAAGAATCAGTAACGAATTCTCTATATCGTAGTTAGGAAGTTACGGCTTCCTGTAGAAACCCTCGCCCGTTCTAGCCGTCAATCGGCTATCTGCGAGGTTATACGAAAGTAAGATCAAATTCCTTCATGGTCCGGACCATGTCAACACCTCAGACCATAATACATGACAAGAGGGAGACTGTCAATGCATATTCTTCGATTTATTTTATGGCATTTGCAGCCATTCGATCAATCGCTGCAGTTCCACGCCGGCCAGCATAACGATGCCGATCCCATGCGTATCGTTGAGCTGCGGCAGCAGATCATACTTGTAGTACCGGCTGGAATGTGAATAGCCTGAACCGCGGCATACTCCGAATAGATTTCCGCGTGCATCGATACGGTGTCGGGTCAGTCCCCTCCAGGCTTGAATAGCGCTATTGGAATAAGCGGCCTTATCGGTCAGCCAGCCATTTCGTACACCTCGTGCATAAGCATAAATGAACATCGCTGTACAGGATGTCTCCAGGTAAGCATCCGGTTCATTGATCACCTGGCGCCACAGCCCCTCCTCGCTTTGATGAGCCAAATAGCCTGCGCTTAAGGTACGGAACATTTCCAGCAATTCTTCCCGTTCCGGATGTTTCTCTGGCAGAGCGCTCAGCAGCTCGGACAAGGAGAACAACACCCAGCCATTTCCGCGACCCCAAGGTACTCCTGTCGCTAAACCCTGCTCAAAATCGTACACATGGGACATCAGCTGCTCTTCAGGAATATACAAGTATTTCCGGAACAGCAAAAACTGTCGCGCCGCATCATGGATATACTTCTCCTGACCAGTTAGCTCATAGTAACGACATAGGAAAGGGACGCTCATATAGAGGTCATCCGCCCACATCGTATCCTCACCTTGCCCATGCTTGCGATAGAAGGCTCCATCCGTCAGCCGCTCCTGCTTTTCGCTGATATAAGTTCCGATGACTTCGGCCAGCTCCTCTACCCCGCTTATCCGCTTATGGTCCCGGTACAGTTCCAGCATGGTCGAACCAAAGGAGCCACAATCATCCAGGCTATCGATATCTGCAAGGGATTGATTAATTCCCGTACCTTTGTACTGTTCATAATCCCATTTAGTATAAGGATACCATCTGACCGTTTGAGCGACGTGGTCTGCGGCATAAGCGACGAGATCAGATCGTCCCAGCGTTCTGCCCATCTGTGCTAATCCGTACAGCGTTACACCAACAGGGTAATTCCACTTTCCAAATAGCGGAGCCTCCAGGTAAGGCCGAATCCAGGCTCCAGGCATATCCGCTCGCCAGTACGTCCCTTGCCCACCATCCTTGTGAACGCGATGCAGCTCTGTCAGCTCAAGCTTACCCGGGATATATTGATCTGCAAACGGGCCCAAATACAACCAAGCTCCCGAATATCCGTGAACAGGGACTGGCTGCTCCAGTCGAACAGGCTGATCTCCGGACATTACGGTTACTGTCGTCCCCCAGGAAGAAGCCGCAGTATCGCGAATCACCAATTGATGCGAGCCATAGGATAATTCCATCTCCAGCTCGAATTTTCCCGCTTGTTCGCAGCGGTACTTCTCCACACCATCTATGAGTAGTACTGTGGGACCTAAGCTGCTGCCTATAATGCGATACATTCGATCTGCCGCATTATTCGCCTGAAATTTCGACCAGGCGAAAGCTGTTGATCCGTCCGCACTGCCGTATAATCTCTCCAGCGGTGTCATAAGCTGCTGTTCTTCCGTCCATTCAAGATGCGGACACCATTGCAGCGCTCCTGCAAATTCCGACTGCCCGGCAATCGGCAGTTCCTCTACAGCTTCATCGACCGGCTTGCTGAACAGCCACCCTTCTTGACCACTTCTCTCGCTAGAGGCAATGATCGAATTGAAGATTACCCATTTGCTGCTTGGCGTGCCGAAAAGACCGCCAAAGCCAGCCCGCGTCTTCGTAAATTTCAACGCGATGTCATTCCAGCCTGCGTTGAGCAAAGCACGGCATTCCCGCTTTATCTTCGGCCGCTCATCTCCAGGTAAGGAGCGGTAGATCCTTTGGCCGTTAACAAATACCTCAAGCGGTCCCCATGCCGTAGTGAGCCAAGTCATCTCCGTATCCGGATGATCACACCACATCATGCCCCACGCGTAGGAAATTTGTCCAACCTCAGCTTCAGGGAAGCGATCGCCCAAGTTAAACACATAACGAAAGTCATTGGCACGCTGGATGCCTTCGCGGTTAAAAGCGCGATATCGGTAGGGCTCAGCCGGATTGTCGGCTACATAGCGATTCGCCAGTGCTTGCAAGGCGCAAGGGATATCGGCGCCGGTCTTGTCGTAAATGCTCTCCTGTAATCTTGTCATCACACTTCCATCTCCTATCTGCTCGGACCGGCCCTCCGTCAGCAAGCCAGCCTTCGACTTCCAATAATATCGATATCTAAGAAAATCGTAACATAGCGCCAGCAGCGCTTTATAGGAGACAAATGCGCGAATGCTTTCAATATTTATTGAAAAGACGCCCCTCTCCCCCACAATCGATAGGGAAGAGGAGCATCCGAAATCCTTTTCTAACCCTTATTGTCTGCTAGCCAAGTATTCGTCCACCTGCTTTTGTGCGTCGGTCAGCAGTTTATCGAGGCCGTTCTTCTTCTGCATTTCAATGTATTCCTTGACCGATTTATCAACATCCTTCACTACACCAAATTCAATCGGTCTGCTGAACTCATCAGACGCTTGGTCCCGTTTGGCAATTTCATTCTTTACATTGTCTTCAGCGATAAATAAACCGTCCACTGGGGAGTTCACATTATTGGGCTCGCTGGCAAACTTCGCTTCCTCTTCCCAGAAGCCGGGTCCATAGGTTTGTGTCGGACGCATAAACTGCGGCTTCCAGAACGCCCATTGTCCACCCCACTCCATATAGTTGCTTGTTGAGGAATCCATACCTTCCGGATACACGGCCATTTCGCCATCCAGCTTATAGGTCTTGCCTTCAATTCCGTATTGAAGCAAATCGTACAGCGTTTGGTCTGTCTCTACCATATCCAGAAAGCGAAGGACGAGATCAGGATGCTCCGAATTCCGGTTGATTGCCAGAACATTAGCAAGCGCAGTACGGTTAACATATCTCTTATCCGGGTACAGCAGCGACATCCCTTGTTTAAAGTCAGGTGATACAAAGCCTGGATCAGCATAAGCCCACTCATGCGAAGTAATGGTGAAGAGCTTCTTGCCGTTCCTCCACTGCACCTCTTCCCCCTCCTTATCGATCATCGCATCGCGGTTAATCAGATTTTCGTCATACCAGGTTTTGGCCAATTGAGCGGATTCAAGATAGAAGGGCTGCTGCTCTACCGGCTGAATCGTAACCTTTGGATCATCCAGATAGAAGCCCAGGCCGTGGAAGTTCAGGTCCACCCACTCGTCACGGATCATGTAAATCGACAATGGTGTTGTCCGAGACAGCTTCTCGTTAGGATAGGCCTGCTTAAATTGGCGAAGCAAATGGTCGATATCTTCAATCGTCTTGATCGAATTCGGTTCGATATTAAGTCCGGCAGCCTCGGCCAGATCAGAACGCCAGCCGGCAAATTTACGTTCGTTCATCTTCATCGTCCACGGCAGCCCTACGATTTGTCCGTTTACGGTCGCCGCGGTTAATGTCCCCTGCTCCTGATACTTCTTGTAGAGATTCGGGGCATATTCCGGCAGCAAATCATTAAGCGCCATATAAGATCCTTTGGCCGCCATTTGCTTGTAGGACAGCCAGTCACCATCAAAGTTCATATCCCATTTGTCCCCTGAAGCGGCCATAACGAGCATTTTATCCTTGAAATCACCAAAAGGGATCGTATTGATATCGAACTTGACATTCAGCCCCTTACTTTTAACGTATTCGCTAATTTTGGCCCATACCTCATCGCTAGCCGCCTTTTTGTCCCCGCCGAAGTAGAATTTGAGGGTGACCTCGGGCTCACTGCCCTGCGCTGCACCTTTGTCATTTGAAGAGCTCTGCTTATTTCCCCCACAAGCGGATAATGTCATGCTAAGCAGCAAAACTACAGCAAGTGTTATAAATCCCCGTTTTTTCTTGCTCAATGTAAATCCCCCTTCAATTTTGTATTATCATAGACGGCCTTAGCCGTTGGAACCTTCTGCATGAAGGCGGGGCCTTCATATTCAACCTTTAACAGCACCAACAATCAATCCTTTTACAAAATAACGTTGTACGAACGGGTACAGAAAGACGATCGGTCCAATCGTAACCACGGTGAGCGCCATCTTCATCGATTCCGAAGGAATCTGGGCCGAAATCCGCTGCATTGCCGCCGCGTTGCTGGAGCTCCGCAGAAATTCGACATTGGATATGAGCGTTCGCAATAACAGCTGCAGCGGCTGGAGTTCCTGTTTATCGACAAACATAAGCCCCAGGAACCAGTCATTCCAGTAGCCAAGGGATATAAATAAGCCGACTGTCGCCAGTACAGGAAGCGCAAGCGGCGCGATCAAACGGTAAAATATAAGAAATTCGCCGGCCCCGTCGATTTTCGCGGACTCGTGTATTTCCTCCGGTATAGCGTACATAAAGTTGCGGACCAGAAATAAGTTGAATGCATTGGCCAGAGACGGGAGAATCAGCGCGAATACCGAATCCTTGAGATCGAGATACCGTACGCAAATAATGTACCAAGGCACCAATCCGCCGCTGAACAGCATCGTTATAATAACGTATACCGACAGCACTCCCCGGAGCTTGAAGGATCTTCTGGATACCGCGTAAGCGCCCATGGCGGTAAACAGCAGCGACAGGGCTGTGCCCACGACGGTAACAAAGATACTGATCCCATAGGCATTAACGATCCGATGCGATCCAAGCAGTAGAATACGGTAAGAATCAAAAGTAATGTGCTTGGGTAAAAAGGTGTAGCCATATGCGGCGATATCTTGTTCCGTACTAAGAGAACCTGAGATTACCATGATAAAGGGATACAGGCATGCGAGGCTGAACAAGGCAACGATAAGCATAATGATAAGCTGGCTTAGTGAAAATTTCTTTCTGGCTGTCATTCAGGATGAACCTCCTTCGTACCGATTAGAATATTGCCGAATCCTTATCAATTTTGCGGGCGGCATAGTTGCTGACGAGAACCAGAATAAATGCCACCGTCGATTGCAGGAAGCCCGCCGCTGAGGCCATGCCAATATCCCCGGTCTTGCGCAGGCTGCGATATACGAAGGTATCGATCACATCTGTCGTCGGAAACAGCAGCGAGGCGTCTCCTACCATCGCATAGAACATGCCAAAATCCGCATTCATGATTCTTCCTACGGCCAGCAAGGTCAGGATGATCACCGTCGGCCGCAGCATCGGCAAGCTGATATGGCGGATCTGCTGCCAGCGGGTCGCCCCGTCGATGGAAGCCGCCTCATAATAGGAGCTATCGATCGAGGTTAACGCCGCCAGATAAATGATCGTACCGTAGCCGGTAGCCTTCCAGCGCATTGCGACGGTTAATATCAACGGCCAAAGTCCCGGGCTGCTGTAGAAGTCGATTCCTTGAAAGCCCAGCCATTCGAGCAAGCGGTTAATGGAACCACTTTCATAGTTCAGCAGGTTGTAAGAGAACACTCCTACGACGATCCACGATATGAAGAACGGCAAAAAGGTAATCGATTGCGTCACCTTTTTGAAATACTTGTTGCGGATCTCGTTTAAAATAAGCGCGAACCCTACCTCAAAGATTAAACCTACTACAATGAATAAAGCGTTAAGCAGGATGGTATTGCGGATTGCCCGAAAAGCCGCATCGGATGAAAACAGATAATCGAAATTGTTTAATAGCGGCTGCATCCATGAGCTTCCAAAAATCCCTTTGGAGAAGTCAAAGTCTTTGAAAGCGATGACCAATCCAGCCATAGGCAAATAGTTGAAAAGCAGAAGCAGTGTCGCAAACGGCAGAAACATGACTAACAGTGCCCGGTGCCGATAAATATCCTTCAGTACTCCGGATTTTCGGGGAACAGCAAGGCGGGTGCTCCGTTTGCTTGAAGTGGGGGTTATCGTTCTCATAAGCATGTACCTCTCTGTTAGGTTGGAATGATTTATGTCTTAATGATACCGTCCTGGCTTGCAGAAGGGCATGAGCCGATCTTGTATTTTGGTGGTTCATTATTGGCTTTATGCGATCTCTTGCAGACATAGCAAAGCCGCCCGACAACGCCGGACGGCTTCCCTTGATCTCCGGCTACCCGGATATTAAGCTCTATTCTCATAGTACAGCTGCTGATTCTGGCGATTCTTGATTCAGTTGCGGATTCTCCATCTTCATCACCGGATGCTTCAGCGTTATTGTCGTTCCCGAATCACTGGACGATTGTATCTGCAGCCGATAGGCATCCCCGAAATAAAGGGCTAACCGCTCGTTGACATTCCGCAGGCCAACTCCCTTGGTTCCTGTGGATTGGAGGGCCTCCTTCCTGATATCCAGATGGAGCTTGTCCAATGTTTCCTTGGGAATTCCGTTCCCATTATCGATAATGTCGATGACGATATCATCCTTCACTCTGTAAGCCGAAATCAGGATTTTCCCTTGTTCGAAGTTATCCCGGATGCTGTGTTGAATCGCATTCTCCACCAGAGGTTGCAGCAGGAGGCGAAGGAACGGCAGCGACAGCAGCTCCGGCTCTATGGAATATAGGATTCGGATATTTTGGCCCATTCGGGCTTGCTCAATCTGTACATAAGCCTTAAGCTGCTCAATTTCACGCCGCAAGGTCGTAATCTCTTTGCCCTGGTTCAGGCTAAGCCGCAGCAAGTTGCCAAGCGCCGCTACCATTTCGCTGATATCACTTCGCCCAAGCGTCTCCGCCTTCCAGCGGATCGATTCCAGCGTGTTATACAAGAAATGGGGATTAATCTGGTGGCTCAGCACCTGAAATTCGAGTTCTTTTTTCTTCCATTCTGCGCGTGAGGCTTCTTCAATCAAGGTCTCAATTTGCGTTGTCAGACTAATAAACCCCCGATACAACCAGCCGACTTCATCATTGCGATGGGACCAGGCCGACTGATGATGGAAATGTCCCTTCTCTGCCTTGCGCATCAATTGAACGAGCCGAACAATCGGTTGGGTAAACTGACTGGTCAAGTAAATAACCACCCCAACACAGCACAATAAATAAGCAACAAGGAAAATAAGCATAAGCCGATTGATCTCATCGATCGAGCCCGTCAGCTCACTTAAGGGCGACAGGCTGACGAGGTACCAGGGCTGGCTGTCCAGCTTCAATCTGGAGGCCAAATATTTCTGTCCGTCAATAACCAGCGTCTCGGATATTTCGGTTCCCGCCGTTAGAATATTGAATCGCTCAGCTATCTCCGGCTCCCCCGTCCATTCATTCGCTGAAGAATCATAGATGACTTGACCGTTCTCATCAAGCAGCAGCAGCTTCTGGCCTGCAATATTTCCTGATGGCGAGAAGTAGCGGCGCAGCTGATCCTCTGATATGTCGGCAGAGATAATCGCCCGCGGGTCACGATCATATAGTCCGGTGAATCTTTTTGAATAGGTGAGTAAAGGCTTGGCATACCGTCCGTTGCTGGGCATAGACAGATGCCATAAAGGGCTGATTGTATTCATTGCCAAGCGGAACCACTTTTCCTGGTTCAGGATATCGGAAGCCCCTATCGTATACATATAATCGCCGTAGCTTCCCGGTGGGAGCGGATATAAATGAACGCGAAAGGCGTCTACCGCAGAGCTTTGCTGATTAAGGAACGTAAGCATATTGACTGTAAAGGCCCGTTCCTCCTCCAGGCCCGAAGGAGGCTTCTCCAGCAGATCCTGCAACTGTTTATTCCCGATCAAATCGTTCAATTGATCGTTAAGCCGGGATAAATAAATTTCAAAATTCTGACGAGCCTGAATCAGAAAGCTATGTGAAACGGAGGTATTTGCGTTAGAAATGCCTTCTATGGCTTTCACATGCGTATAGTAGGCGAATAGCAGAAACGGAACAATCAGCATGGCAAAGAAGATCAGGATCACCTTGCTCCTTAACGAACTCAGGGCGATGTGCAATCTACTCATCCGCGATCCCCTGCATTCTACGGTATTCCTTAGGCGTCCAGCCTGTTCTTTTTTTGAATAGCTTGGTGAAATGCACCGGATCTTTATACCCTACGAGAGAGGAGATTTGATAGATTTTATATTGCACTTCGCCGAGCATAACTTTGGAATTCTCAATCCTGACCTCGGTCAGATACTCCAGAAAGGTTTGCTTCTTTTCTTTCTTAAATAGCTTACTAAGCCATACCGGAGTTACATGTACCTCTGCGGCGACGCTTTGCAGCGTGAGATTATCGGCAAAATGATGCAGAATATATTTCTCGGCTTCCTGAATAATTTGTCCCGGGGAGGAGGCAAGCTCGGCAAAATCGCGAGATAGCTCCAACAAGCTTGACTCTGCCTGTTCCCGCAGTGAATCGAGTGTATCATAGCGCTCCAAGCGGTCCCAAAGCACCATCGGATTTCGCTGCCAGCTCTGTTCCGGCCAGCCCCATTGAGCGGCTTTCTTAAAAATGGCGAGCAGCCATTCAAAAATATGCTGTTGAATATCTTTAATATGAGTATGTGACCAGGAATGGACAAGCTCGTAAAATCTGTTCATCGCTGCATGGATATCCGCTTCGGTGCCATAACGAATCAGATCAAGCACCTCCTCCGGGTTCGTGATTGGCGGATTCTCCTGTTCGGACTCCTGTTCCCAACCGCGGCTCGTCAATAGCTGATCCCCTCCATAGATCGCTTTCTGTTCCAGAATCTCCTCCGCTTCGGCGTATCTTGTATGCAGTTCGGCCAAGATTCCGGAAATCATACATAACGCCGCGCTGGCTTTCACTTTCACGAAATCGCGGATGTTCTGCAGGCATAAGTTCCCCAGCTCCTCGATGATTGCGATTCCCCCGCTCCGGGTGCATTGCAGCACAACGACCCAACGCTGCTTCGAATCTTCATATAGAACAAAGGACTCCAAATAATGCTCTTCCCAAGTTTGCTTCACAACATTGCCGATCCCAAACAGAATCAGTTCTTTCTCCCGACGCATCCCCTTGCGATTCTCCACTGACTTCAAATCGTCGGCCTCAAACAGCATAACTACGGACGGCCCGGTCACCATCCAATCCATATGCAGCGTCTTGAGCCTATGCACGATCCTTGTTTCCCTATAAGGATCATATTCATGCTCCATGATCTCCCGCATCAATTCCCCTTTTATTTTCGGCAGGGCATTGTCAATTTGCACGTTCAGAAGTTCGCGATTTTCCCGGTCCGCCTTTTCTTCCTCCAATTGTGAGATGGCATGGGTAAGTATGCTGCCAAGCTCATCCGTATTGATAGGTTTGAGTATATAATCCATGGCGCCCAGCCTCATCGCCTGTCTAACCATCTCGAAATCGTCGTATCCGCTAATGACGATCGCTTTCCAACCGTCCGGCCGTTGCTCCATTAAGGCTTTGATCAACTGCAAACCGGACATTCGCTTCATGCGTATATCCGTCACAATAATATCCGGCCTCTGTGTCCTCGCTAATTCCAGCGCTGTGTCGCCATCATCAGCCGTTAAAACTTCTTCTATTCCATAGTCTGACCAAGAGAAACCGGCACGCAGTCCTTCCCTGATTTCCCTTTCATCATCCACAATAAGCGCCAGCATACCAGATCACCACCCATGTTCTATTTCTGCTATTATTCAGCAGGCTTACCGAAACTAAGTGACATATATTTTACCCTGCTTCCTAATTGCCGAACAGCAGTTGGGAGGAACTAGCTAACAATCCCCGCAAAAGTTTATGAATGTCCCCTTGCCCAAGCATCAATGAACCATATGTATCGTCTCTTTGTCTGGACCGTTCATCTTTTTATGCCGGATGCTCATCGCTGTCTTCCTCCTATTCATAACTTCGGGTCATCAGCTTCTTTTTTATTGAATTCAAACAAGCTAATAATACAGCAGGAAAATTTATAATCGTCTCCTTGGGGTGAGCCAAAGAGTGGATTACACTAAGCAGGACATGGAAAGGAGGACGCTTATGGCTATTATCAAGAGCATTCGTAGTATTCGTACTCGGTCAGATGGAAGCTGGACTATCGTTCAGGTGAATACCAGTCAGGATGGGTTATACGGTATTGGCTCAGCTTCTGATTTATATAATCCTGAGGCCGTAGTTCAAGTGATCGAGCAGTTATTTGCCCCCTTGTTGATAGGAAGGGATACCTCTCAAATCGAGGATATTTGGCAGACCATGCAGCACAGTGGATACTGGCGCAGCGGTTCCGTAACGCAAACGGCGATCAGCGCCATCGATATGGCGCTCTGGGATATTCTCGGCAAGGAGGCCGGACTGCCTGTCTATCGATTGCTAGGCGGACCAGCCCGGTCTGCGGTTCCCTGTTATGGACACGCATCCGGAGAATCCGTCTCGGAGCTGATAGAGAGTGTGCAACGATACCTGGAGGACGGATATTCCGTGATCCGCTGCCAGCTTGGCGGTTATGGAGGCGGGGGATTCGTTCAGGGAAGCGAAGCGAGACTGCCGGAGAAAGCCTGGATACAAGGCCGTTTTTTCGATGAACAGGCCTACCTGCATTCCGTTCCGGCGATGTTCGAACAGCTTCGGCTTGAATTTGGCAGTGGACTCGGATTGACACACGATGTCCATGAGCATTTATCGCCAATTACCGCGATCCAGTTGGCCAAACGACTCGAACCCTATTCTCTTTTCTTCCTGGAAGATGCCCTGCCGCCTGACCAGCTTGGCTGGTATCGCCAGCTTCGCACCCTAAGCTCGACACCGCAGGCAGTAGGCGAGCTGTTCACGAATCCTCAAGAATGGCTTCCCCTCGTACAGGAACGGCTTATCGATTTTATCCGTATGCGGATATCCAAGGCAGGTGGCATTACGGCCTGTCGCAAAATCGCTGCGGTCTGCGAGGCCTTTGGCGTACGAACCGCCTGGCAGGAAGGAGGAGAGAATGATCCGATAAATCAGGCTGCCGCCGTACACTTGGATCTGGCCATTTGGAATTTCGGGATTCAAGAAATCAATCATTTCCACGAAAAAGAACTTGAAGCCTTCCCCGGACATATCCGGCGAATAGGCGGGTACCTGTATCCATCCGATAAGCCGGGGCTTGGCATTGAGCTTGATGAGACGAAGCTGAACCGTCTGCGGCAGAAGGATTGGGAATGTTCAAGCTACCACCGACCATACCCTCTGGACCGCAAGGCAGACGGCACTATCGTTCGGCCATAACATTGAACTAAGGGGGATCGTATCCATGAACACAATCGCTGTAACCGGCGGCAGTGGCAAGCTGGGCTCCATTGTTGTTAAGAGACTTGAACAGGAAGGCTACTCTGTCCTTTCTATCGATCAGCGTCTTTCCGATAGATTGTCCTGCCGCCAAATTATTGCCGATCTTACCGATATCGGGCAAGTGATAGGCGCTTTGCAACCTGCGGATGCAATCCTGCACCTGGCCGCCATTCCCGCTCCTTTACTGCATCCACCGGCCTATATTTTCGCCAACAATGTTCTCTCCGGCTACAATATCCTGGAAGCAGCCAGACTGCTTGGAATTCGTCAGGTAGTGCTCGGCTCCAGCGAGTCGTCCTACGGTTTCGCCTGGGCTCGCAGTTCATTCTCTCCGGACTATGTACCGCTAAATGAGCACCATCCGCAGAAGCCGCAGGAATGCTACGGGTTGTCAAAGGTAGTCAATGAAGCGTCTGCGGCTGCCTTTAATCGTCATGGAGAGATAAATATCCTGTCGCTTCGTTTCTCCACGGTAATGACAGCTTCCGAATACGCTGCCATCGTTCCAGAACAGCCGGAGCGGTTCAAGAAAACCTTATGGAGCTATATCGATATTCGCGATGCCGCCGATGCCTGTCTTGCTGCTCTGAGATATGAAGATCGAGCAGCAGAGTGCTTCAATATTACCGCCAATGACACCCTTAGCACCTGGCCGACGGAACAATTGCTTGAGCGATTTTATCCCGAGGTAATCAGACAGTTTGCCTTCTCGGGACGGGAAGCTCTCGTCAGCAACTCGCTCGCCAAGAGAATACTTTCGTGGCATCCCCGTTATTCCTGGATCGATGAACGCTGAATCCCAAGTACTGTATTACGTTCATCTATAAAACAAACCCGTGAGGGGTAAACAGCGCGTAACGTTGTCCCCTCACGGATTGATCCTTCTCCACTCGTCGATGAAATTTATGTTCGTCTAGTCCTCCAAGGAATGAATCAGCAAACCCGAAATAGAAATGTCGCCGTTGCCTCCCGACCATCGGATTCTATTCTTGCTCCCCGGCTCCAGTCTGACTGTCAGACTCGTATAACCTGTATATTCATCGCTGCCGCCTGTGGAAAGTGCGTTTACCAGAGAATAGTCCCGGCCATTCACGATTAAACGCAGCTTGGCCAGCCTCTCTGCAGTGGCATACATGACAGCCACCTCGAACCGCCCTCCTATTCCACCATCCACTTCATCCCACTGGGCATAAGCTTCCGGGGCTTGCAGGCCAATGATCACCTTGGTTCCGTCATCAAGCGTGAGTAGCGATGCTCCTCCACCAATCAGGCACGCAGAAGTGCCATATGCTTGGGAACTGCGATTTGGCGAAGCCGCTGCTCCAGCCAGGCTCACTCCTTCGCGAGTCTGTATGACCATGCTAATCGAGCCATCCTGCTCAAAATGAAGCTCATCAATGCATACGCTTCTCAACGTTCCTTCTCCGGAGATATCCTGGTTGTGATAGAATAAATACCATTGCCCCTTAAATTCAACTACTGAGCCGTGTGTCGTCGAACAGCCTGTGGGCTCTAGGAATATCCCTTTATAAGTCCACGGGCCAAGCGGATTTACGCTCACAGCATAACGCATACGGTTATTGCCTGCAAAATTATCCGCATAGGTCAAATAATAAAGGCCGTTCCTTTTGAATACCCAAGCTGCTTCATGAAAGTCCTCCAACCCTTCCATGAGCTTCATGTCTCCTTGGATTGCCATCATGCTCTTATCAAGCTCGCCGCCCTCACAAACTCCACCGCCTCCATAGTATATATAAGCGCGGTTGTCGTCATCGACAAATACCGCCGGGTCGATCATTGCAAAACCACCAAGCCCCCCAATATATCCTTGATCGGTAAAATCACTTGCCGGTTTCGTACTGGTCGCTACGCCAATCCTCCAGGTATCATTCCAATTCGTCCCACTGGGGTGCGGATAATAGAAATAATAAGTGCCATTCTTGTAAGCGCAGTCCGGGGCCCACATGAATCCCCCTTCCGGCCTTCCCCAGCTTACTTCCTCTGAACTAAGAATCTCTCCTTCATCCTGCCAATCCACCATATTCGCCGACGAAAAAACATGATAGCGATCCATCAGATCGCACCCCCTGGCAGGATCGGTATCGTGTGAAGCATAGATGTAAATCCGGCCGTCGTCCCACACATGTGCCGAAGGATCGGCCGTATAAATGGAAGTAATGACCGGATTCATTGAGGTTGATTTGCCATAACGTATTGGCATTGTATTGTTGCCCATATTATTTTTGTCCTCCCTGTGCAAGACTCATTGACTCATTCTAAGCATAAGCCCGGCACTGATGCTGCACCATAAGACGATATTAAATTTGCTAGGGAATACCGATAGAAATATGCAAGAAATGCTTATAAAAGAGCAGGCAATGGCCAACACAATACCCATTAAGAAGGATATCCACCAATATAAAAAGCTCATGATTGCTTCATAGCACCGCAGAGAGTGTCTCTCTACTTCACTTAGAACAATCATGAGCTTTCACTATATTCATTAATGCCAGTTCTTTCCTATGACGATCTACTTAGCCTGCTCCAAATGCTGCAGCAATCTTGTTAACAGCACAGCAGCTTCTGCACGAGTCAGATTGCCATTCGGATGAAGCTTATGGTCTGGCGTACCTTGCATCAAGCCAGCCTGAATGCTAATCGCCAATGCTTCTTGGGACCATTTACTGACTTGAGCGGCATCCTTGTACTTGGCAAGAATATGATCAGCTGTATCGGTCAGCTTGATAGACTTGCCTTCCAATTCAAGCACCCGCATCATAATTACAGCCGTCTCTTGTCGTGTAATGGACTTCATCGGCTCGAATTTATTGCCTGCATACCCCTTAATCAGTCCTGCCTGAGATGCAGCAGCAATATCATCCGTATTCCACATGTTATCGGCTACATCCAGGAATGATGTGGAACCGCCCGGCTTAAGATCCAGTGCACGTGCAAACATGGCTGACAGCTCTGCACGAGATACGGTCTTGTTCGGTGCGAATTCGGTATCCGAGATTCCCTTAACGATCCCACGCCTTACCAGTTCATCGATCTCCTTGCTTGCCCAATGACCCACGGTATCTGCAAATGGCTTAGGCTTATCTGTGCCTGGGTCTGGCTTCGTATCCGGATCCGTTTGCTGTCCGGGGTCCGGCTTCTGCCCCGGCTCTGGCTTCACCTCCGGGCTTGGGTTCACCACGGGATCCGGTCTTGGCTCCGGATCTGGCGTCACGGTGTTACGCTTAACATTGACCGTAGCAACAGCTTTAATGGCTGTTCCATTCACAGCGCCTTCCACTTGGAAGGAACCTTCCTGCGCATACTGGGATGGATCGATAGCGTTCCAGGTAACTGCAACTTCCTTCGTCTGATCGTTCTCGTAAGTCGCTTTTACGGTTTCGGGAAGTACTGGTGCAATGCCTACTCGCGTATCCACGGTTACAGGATCTATCTTCACAATGCCTGCGCTCGGAATAAGCTGCTTGATGGCTTGCTCAAGTACGACTCTTGATTCATCAATCAGCGCTATGGTAGCAGCCGGATCTTTCATTACTGCAATTGCTTTATCCAATGCAGCGGTTAGCGTCGCCCAGGATTCAGGCTTGTAATCCTTGCTATTCAGCTTGCCAGCGCGATCAATCACTTGCTGAAGCAGCGTCTTGGAATAGTCGATTCCATAACCTTTAATATAGAAGTTATCCAGGATCAATGCACAGTCCGAGGTTGCCTTCTCTTCTCTCTTGGATACTAATTTGAAAAGAACCTGATAGTCATCTTGCTCGCCTGTTGTAAAGATCTGCTTGAACTCTATATAACCGCCGTCCTTGCCAGGCTTGTTCCCCGGATTAGGCAGATGCTCAAGCTGTTCTTGCAGCACCACTTCACCTGTAGAGCGAGATTGCACAAGGACCTCATAGTCGGCCAGGTTCTCCAAGGTGTAGATGAAGCCTAGTTCGTACTCTTGGCTCGGCTGCAGCTTCACACCGGCTTCATTCGACTTTATCAATCTGCCTACATCGGTCTCGTTGATCTTCAAGGAATTCTCTCCGTCAAGAACCCATGTCATCACTGGACCAACTTTCTGTTCCGATGGTTTCACAACCGGGTTGTTGTCGAGAGCATTACTGCGATCGGACGCGATATGAATCTTTCTCGAGCCGCCGCCATACTCGAATGGTCCCCAACCCTCATAGACATTTTCAAAATCTTCGTAAACAACATATCCCTTATTCGTTACATCGTCCTCAACTGTGATATGCTGCCAGATGCGAACATCATCATACGATACTGTGCCCGCCCCAGCTTCAGCTACAAGCTTAACGGTAGCTTCGGTTACCCCTTCAGGCACATGGAACTCTACACTCATTCGTTGCCATGTCGTGTTCACATACTTGAAGGAGGTTTGATGGGAACCATCTGCACCCGTGACTTCATTCGTGTATGTCTCATCGCCGATCACAACCTGAATGCCGGATTTTCTTCCCTTCTGCGTCTGTGTCCAGACACCAACCGTGTAATCCTGACCCGGGATTAATCCCGTTATCCTCTGCGAGATCTCTCCGGCTTGACTGCCGACCTCAGCATATCTGTTCCAATTGGAATTTGTCATTTCCTTGCTAATATCGTATTCAGCATCGCCTTGCACCGTTTTGATTTTGATATGATTCGTGTCATCCACTGTCCAGGAGCCTGGCACGTTAAATCGCTCCGAGTTAAACGCAAAGTCCTTGATCAGACTGCCTGCACCCCAATCCTGTGCGCTTGGCACAAGCTTCTCTGCGTCAGCAGATGCCGGATACAATACATAAGGCGTATTTTTAGCTGCCCGATCAATCGTTATCGTACCATTAACTGCGTTAATCGTATCCACCAATACCTTGCCTTGTTGTGTCAGCTCATACATATTGAATTGCTTCACATCTTTGAATTCATTCGTCAACTGCCAAGTCGTCTCCTTGCCAGTTGTATTCCAATGGTACAGCTTCGCACCTTCGTTCATACCTAACACTTTATTGGTACGAACATCCCATACCCATGGAATCAATGAGTTCGCCTCGCCTGTATGACGAACTGATTCATCTGTTGTCGTTCCGGTATCCTTCCAGGAAGAAATCAGTTTGCCGTCTTTGGATAATTCGATCTTGCCGTTTCCCTTGTTACGTTTGGAGATGACCCCATCCTCATAAGTGACTTGGTCCGTCTCATGCTTCAGAACACCAAAATGCTGCATATATTTCGTTGGCAGTACTTCGTTAAAAAATACGGTTACCCCCTGCTGCAGATCAGGCTTGGAATCGCCCCATGTGGTTACCCCAGGAATTTTCTGACCTTTATACAGCGCTTGACCAACGAAGATATCGAGATTATTTTTCACCATTCGGGATAACGTGCTGTTATTTCCTTTGTTCGGATAACCCAAGTCCGGACCCCAGTGTACAAAATCTACACCTGGCTCAAGCGGACCTGCAAACTCTGTCCCTACCTTGAGGCCCAGGTCATTTGCATATTGCAACAGCTTATGTGCATTGTAGTCATTGCCTGTATACACATCAATATAATAGAAATCGAGGGCGGGATCGTTAGGGTTATTCGGATCTTTTGTCAGGTTGTACAGACTCTCGAATCGAGCCTTGAGGTCACCGCTCAATACATCCTTCGTCTGATCTACGTAATACGCCGTATCAATCCAATCCCAGCCCTTGCCTAACTTATCCGTTGCTGGTCCGTTCGCAGTAGCTCCATTAAGATTCGAGTAGTTCAATTCGTTCGCATCAAGATGATACTCTGTGGCATTGATATGCACACCGACCCGCAGATTATACTTATCCCCTTCATCGATCAGATAGTTAAAGTCTTTCAGTCCACCTTGCCGTACACCGATGTTGGAGTACGATGGAATGTCATCATCATGACCTTCGGCTTGATAGCCCTTATGAAGGATCATTTGTCCGAATCCGTCCGTATAGTTATACAGCACTTTGCCTGTATCCAACGAATTCAGGAATGTATCATTCGCCTGGCTGGCAAAATTGAAAGCAATATACATCATGCTGTTCTTCATATCCTCAGCACCATATGGCTCGACAAATATTGTCTTGCGATAAGCTACCACAGCATCCTGCCAATCCGTCTTGCCATCCCCATTTTGCTCTTCCGTAATTACAACCTCATACCAAGGCAGCGCTTCGGTTTCATTGCTTTGACTATGACGATATGTCCATGTTCCAGGCTTAACGCTGATCTTGTTCACAAGCGGCTTCTTCTCTGTTGTTACAATCATCTTGTTGCCGCTGCTGATGACGTTATTTTCGACCGCAATCCCCAAACCGTTGGCACTTGCCATCGTCATTGTTGCGCCAAATGTGCCCGCTTGCTTCATCTTTAACATATCATCGACAAGCTCCTCCGAGATGCCATGCCATTCACCGTTGGATTTATTCCATGCATAGGTTGCGCTATCCATGGAGCTATCCACATAGATCAAAGAGCTGTTCAATTGTATGGATCTAACGAGAACATCTTTGCCTTCCTTAATATTCGTAACCTCAAAGCGCACCACGTGGCTCTCTTCAATCTGGAGCTGTGCGGTAATCTCTACGCCAATCTCTTCAATATTCATCGTGTACTCGTATTTATGCTCAGCGACCTTCTTCGATGTCGTCTGCGGCTTATACTCGGTGTTATTAATAATCAGCGTATTCGTCTGCTCCATTCCTGTAGAGATCGTACGATCACCCAGCTGATAATTGGCAATCCCCGGGAAGTCTTGATACAGTGTAACGGTCAAGCCATCTTTGGTGATCGTATCCGTGTCCGAGGTTAATTGAAGCTTCGGCATCGACTCTATTTCAACGATCTTCAGATTGCTGACCGTCATTGTCTTGCTGCCATACCAGGATCGAAGACCAAACCAGCCTGCTTCTTGGGTAATTTCCTCATCCGTTACAGATCCCATATCTGTCTTAACACCTTCTGAGTCCGTAATGCTAAAGGATACGGTGTTGCCTGCCAGACGAAGTTCAACCTTATAGGATGAAGCGGCCTTCATCTCATAAGCAACCGGGAATTTGGTTTCATTTCCGTTCGCATACAGCATCCATTTCCCGTTGATATCATGAATGATGGACACATAACGCTCGCTATCTAGTCCACGCAATACGAACCCATAACGACCGCCATCAGCGCCTGGCGTTGCACTCGTTTGGAAGTCAAACGCAACCCGCTGATTAGCAACCTTGGGACTCGCTTTATCTGCCATTAACGCAACGCCCGGCATGTTAACCTGGACAAAGTCCTCCCCGCTATTCAACACCTCTGCCTTGCTCTCATCAAGAGCAACCCAGCTCGGAGTTGTGTAATCCGGAATATAGATTCGAATTTCCTCTACGGTAATCGCATCGATGCTAACCTGAATCTCTCTGGTTCCCGGGTTGTAAATGCCAAATGCTCCCTGCTGGAATCCATCTGCCGATGCACTGCCTACCCATGTCCCATTTACATATAGACTCCATTCATTCTCAATCAGCTGTACACGGATCAGGTACTCTTTGCCACCCTCGAGATTAGGTGCCGTTCCAATCACCGTCTTGCTGCCGCTACCATCAAGCTGAGAAACCCACTTGCCACTATCCTGATAAATCGTTGTATTCCCGATTTTCACACCGGCAACGCCGTCAGCGACCTTCATCTTCACTTGGTATTCACCGTTAGCGATGGGTTGAACAGCCTGGTTCATCGCTGCCGTCGAAGCTGCAATTGTACCTTGCAGGTATCCATCAGCAACTTGCTGTTCACCAAGTCCTGTCCAATTCAGATCTGTAAGACTCTCATAATACTCTTCATAGATTATCTTATCCGATGCAATGTTCGTATCCAGCTCAGGGAATTGTTCCGTAAAGAGAATATTATCAACATAGATTTGGCCTTCAGCAATAATGCCGAAGCCGCCCAGCCCGAATTGAGTCCCTGCCGGCAGGTCAGCATGCAATTCCGCACCATTAATGCTCAATGTGATGGAAGAGTCTGTATATTGCAAACCTACTTTGTTCCATGCACGCACTTTAGGGGTTGAATCGTTTGCCTTCACCGTGACCAGATCAATGCTGTTCGCACTCTGCTTCAGCACCCACTTCCCATCCTCATAACGGATGGCAGCATGGTCGCCAATCGTGAATCCGATCGCCGTCGTTGTCGGCTTCACTTCTAACATGTACGTAGCGCTTGGCAACTGTGGCGCATCCAGATTCCAGGCCTCGCCATTCATATTCGTCAGATGCAAAATGCGATTGCTGCCTTCAGCTACGATAGCTGCTGTTGCGTCACTCCACCTGCCTGTGATCCCTTCTTGAAAATCATTGCTGTATTGAACAATCTGTTCAGGCTCAATGATCTGATTCGTATACTGCAAATTATCGATATATAATTCCACTGTGCTGCGAATGCGCATGCCAAATCGCCCTGCTGCCTCAGTAAACTGATCGAAGGAGATGTCACCGATCAGCTTTTTGTTCATGTATACGGTGATTGTCTTCTCATTGAAGTTAAACATTAAGTTATTCCATCTGCCCTGGATCGGATATGGAATATTCAGCTTTGAACCCCAGCCTGAGCTTGATTCCGGAATCCAACTGGATGGATCCACCCCGAGTTCATTAAAGATGCTTGCCTCATCATTCATCCGGAAGCCAAATGCAAACCCTTGTCCGTTGCCCAGCTTTGCCGGATTGACGAGCTTAAAGTCCAGCGACAACGTTCCCTTTTGAAGTGGAGGAGAATCGAGGTCCGCGCCTCGTTCCTTCGAGCCTTTTTTCAACGACAGTACTTTATTGCCATTCTGTTCTGTGACCACTTGCGCGTTAAGACCTGACCAATTCGGTACATACGCGGGATCTTCATAGTCTTGAACATAACTGACGATATCCGAAGGCTTCTCCTTCATACCTGCACCAATGATCTTAATATCCTTGATCTCGATCTTGCCAGTTGCATAACGTTTATACACGCCTACTTGGCCGTAATCAGCTATCGTGCCAAGCATCTTACATTCCTGGTTATAGTAAACCTGTCCATCAACTACAACCAACAGCTTTGTGCGATTAAAGCCAATCTGAATATGGTAGTCGGTATCCAGCTTGAGCTCTGGCCCGGTGAATGTTTCCCAATCACCTGTTCCATCCGGGCTTTGAATAACCCAGGTGGTCCCTGCATCATAACGCACAGAAACGCTTGGCTTGTCATCATAAGTCCCAATGACAAAGCCTACATTGCTCTGAACACCACTCTTATAGCGCATCGTAGTGTCAATGGTACCAACCGATAGCCAAGGGGCTTTATCCCAGGTTGCAATACTGGCGTTTTTATCTAATGCTATAATATCTACGGTCAAGCCATTGTTAACGGAAGTACTCCCGTTTCCCAGATGGAAAGTCATCGGTTCGGGCTCCATGGATTGATAGTTGTTCGAATAGGTGACAAGTTCTTGTCCTTCCGGGATGTTGCTCTCAATCTCCTTCAAGAAGCTGTCAAACACATGCTCTGCTTCATACACAACGACATGAGCTTCGGCTTTCAAATCCGTACCCTCAGCCTCCCCTTCGACGGTAAAAGTGCCGGGTCCCAAATATCGCGAGGCATCAATGGAGTCCCAGTTCACATTTACTTCTGTAAACGAACTGTCACTGTAGACAGCCTGCACGACCGAAGGAAGTACTGGCGCGATTCCAGCCTGGGTCTCTACTGTAATTGATGGGATCTCTACTATAATTCGTTCGATAGGCGTTGGTGGCGGATCTCCCTCGCCCTCCTCTGCTGCGAACAAAGTCGACCCTGGCCATAGTCCCATTTGACTTGAACTGACCACGATAATCAACATCCAGATCACGACTCTCGATATCAAGCCATTATGCTTTGCCTTCACCCGATCATTCCCCCTAATACTGTACTTTAATGTTCAATTTACAGCCTCATTGCTCCCAAACCTGAATGTTTAATCAAGACTTGCCCGATTGGATGATACCTTTGTCAGATCATGCAGTAAAATTTAGAGAACGCTTTCATAAAAGAGTATCCTCCCTGCCCTGCAATCCCTCCGGGTTATCATTTTCCAATCTGCAATACCTTGTATTGCTTTCTAAGTGTAGCAAATCGTTCTCGATGAGTACTTTCATTATGCAGTCGAGATTGAGAAAAATGTTTGAAATAAAGAACTAGATTTGTAAATGATATTGCTTTCAATAATGCCCCTCGATAAAATTGAATAGTAATCGTCATTATCCTTCAATACCATATCATTGCTTTGTTATACCATCAGTCATCATTGGGGGGGTTAGTGTGAAGGCTACGATTGAGCAGCTCTTTCAAATGCAAGATCAGAGTATGATCTATAATGCATTGCCGCGTACATTAAAGCCGGGGTATACCTTTGGACCCCATAGCCACGAGAATGTAGAAATATGCTTGATGAAAGAAGGAGAGTGCGACATCATTATCAATGGGGAGAATGTTACCGTTCGCAAGGGCGAACTGTTGATTATCTTCTCGCATATGATTCACTCTTTTCACGTCAACTCCAATCGCCCTGCCGTATTTCTGCAGATTCATTTTTGTCCGGAAAGCCTTACTGATATTAACCCGCGAGTTAACGAAGGCCTAACGTTTCTGCACTATATGACAGATCGGCACAGCGCATATATATACCAGCCCTTCACCGATCAGCTGCTTTCGTGTGTAGAACGAATCTGCCAAGAGATGAATAATGACACAGAGATGTTTCATATCTCGTTAGCGAATATTTATATTTACGAGCTTCTATTTCTCCTATCCCGCGAGATCGAGAAGAGTGTTCGCAGGAAATTCAACGTTGATAATCCCATCGTGATTCGAGCCATCCATTATATCAACCAGAACATTGAGTATCCCCTGACTTTAGATGAAATCTCGCAAAGCTGTAATGTTACCACAAGATACTTGTCCAAGATCTTTAAGAGTTATATGAATATTACGGTGAATGAATATATTCTCATTGCAAAGATCGAGCTGGCGATGAACTATATATGCAATAGCAACTTAACCGTGACCACCATTTCATCGAAGTTAGGCTTTTCCAGCGGGCAATATTTTGCAACGGTGTTTAAGAAGTATACAGGGGTAACACCCAGGGAGTTTAAGACATTGCGGAATAAGGACATTTAGGATATAAAAAAACCACCACCGATTATCGGTAGTGGTTCTTATCGCTTGGCGGCTTCCTACTCTCCCAGGACCCTTCGGTCCAAGTACCATCGGCGCTAGAGGGCTTAACGGTCGTGTTCGGGATGGGTACGTGTGGAACCCCTCCGCCATCGCCACCAAACGTTCAAGGTTAATCCTTGAAAACTGGATACGAAACTTATTTTGCATATTTAGATGTTTTTGGATAAGCCCTCGACCGATTAGTACCTGTCAGCTCCATACATTGCTGCACTTCCACCTCAGGCCTATCAACCTCGTCGTCTTCAAGGGGTCTTA
>NZ_QJOT01000043.1:0-498 GCF_013393165.1 Paenibacillus sp. 79R4
ACCACTAATCTATAAACTTGTTTTGACACAAGTTCAGCTTAAAGGAATGTTTCTAAAACGCAAAATTTCGTTTCGTATATCCAGTTTTCAAGGATCAAGTGGTAAAACTTATATGGTGGAGCCAAGGAGGATCGAACTCCTGACCTCCTGCTTGCAAGGCAGGCGCTCTCCCAGCTGAGCTATGGCCCCATATTTTGCCCCAAAATGGACAACACGCTGCGAAGTTTATCCCGGTTGCTTCCGGTACCCGCCTAATACATGAATCCTAGTTATGGGATCTAGATGGTGGGCCCTAGTGGACTCGAACCACCGACCTCACCCTTATCAGGGGTGCGCTCTAACCAACTGAGCTAAGGGCCCATAACTTTATGTTGTTGTGCTTACCCTAGAAAGGGTTTGCGCTTGGCGGCTTCCTACTCTCCCAGGACCCTTCGGTCCAAGTACCATCGGCGCTAGAGGGCTTAACGGTCGTGTTCGGGATGGGTACGTGTGGAACCC
>NZ_QJOT01000013.1:0-130184 GCF_013393165.1 Paenibacillus sp. 79R4
CAGTTTCGTTACAATTTTCAGGAGCTCTTTTTAGCTCGAATAGCGATACTACGTTTCGTTAGAGAACGGCGGGGTACGAAGGGGAGCAGGAAAATAGCTAAGCGAGTTGAATTCCCGGAAATTACTGGGGAAAGCCCAATGTCAGAAATACTAGCAGGAACAGAAGGACCGGGGATATCAGCAAGGTCGGCAGTAACGGCAACAACGGCACATCAGCAGAACAGTAATATCGTCAAATCGGCAGTATCGGCAAGATCAGCAAACCCCCAATATCAGCGATCGGAATTTCGGCAACATCAGTAATATCAGGTAGACCCGGAATATCAGCAGAACGGCTCATCAGCAGAACAGTAATATCGTCAAATCGGCAGTATCGGCAAGATCAGCAAACCCCCAATATCAGCGACCGGAACTTCGGCAACATCAGTAATATCAGCTAGTCTCGGAATATCGACAATACAGCAGTAACGGCAAAGTCCAGCAATACCAGCAACATAAGCAACATGGGCCAGCCCAACTGAACTGCACAAAACAATTGTTAAACCGATACAGAATAATGTACCGGATAATGTTTTTATATACATACAGTATCTTTTAAAATTGGCGACAAGCTGTTGTCACCAATGGTTTGATATATTTGGATGGAACGGGGGACAGGATCAGCGATGAAACGGATGGATCGAATGATGGCTATTGTGCTGGCGCTGCAGCATCAGACGGAAACGGCGCAATCGCTTGCCGATAAGCTGGAGGTGTCAAAGCGGACGATTCTGCGCGATGTACAGGCCTTGTCTGAGATCGGGGTCCCGATCTGCGCGGTCAGCGGTCCTGGCGGTGGATACCGCTTGATGGAAGGGTACAGACTGCCCCCGCTGCAGCTGGATACGGAGGAAGCGCTGGTCCTGCTGCTTGCTTTGAACGGGGTGACGAAGTACAGCGACAGCCCGTTTCAACAAGCCAGATGGACAGTGAGGGACAAGATCCGTTCCGTATTGCCGGAGCATACTTTAGGACAAATTACTCCTTTGCTGGGGCATGTAGAAATGGAGGTGCCGGATCGGCGTTATAAAACGCCATATTTAAGCGAGCTGATGAAGTATGCGGCGGAAGGGCGATGGTTATTAACGCTGTATCGTTCGCAGAATCACAGTCGGCAACTGAATATTCGTCCGCTGCGAGTGTATGCAGCTCACGGGTTCTGGTACTGTGAAGCGTACTCTTCCCAGCATGGGGAAGTGCGTACCTTTCGGGTGGACCGCTTCGTAGAAGTGGAGGCCTCCAACATGCCGGAGTCTGAAGTGGAACAAGAGCTTGATTCGCTGAGTTCGTCTAAGGGGGCGGCAGTGCTTGAGCAGTCTGTACATATGTATGCGAAGCTCACCTATCGCGGGGCGTTGTTGGCAGAGCAAGATCCTCATATGGGGCATCTGGTCAAGCAGACTGGGGATGAGGAATGGGAGGTTGCCTTTGATTGCCCGGCATCGGAATGGAACTGGGCGGTGGATTTTTTCTATTATATCGGGCTTGATGCCGAAGTGTTGGAGCCTATACGGCTTCAGGAAGAGCTCCGTGTGAGAGCGGAGCAGCTGGTACGAAAATATTCAGGCAATGACTGACTGCCCGGAAATCTCAAAGGAATAAAAGAAATAGAGGAGGCTGGTAATTTGAAAAATGAAAGCAGATCTGTATTGGAGCGCAGCAAGGATTTTATCTATAAAAATGCAAGATTGCTGGATCGGGTGCGGTTCGCGTATCATTTCGAAAATGGCTCCAAGGCGGATATATTGTGTGCTTTACAGGCTTATCAGAACGAGGATGGCGGCTTTGGGAACGCCCTGGAGCCGGATATGCGCTGTCCGCATAGTCAGCCTGTGACCACGGAGACAGCTCTGCTAATCATCCAGGAGGTCGACGGGTTTGACAGCAATGTAATGCTGGACGGTATCCTGTCCTATTTGCAGGAAATAAGCCTATCTGGAGGCGGTCTGCCGCGGGCTACAATGGCTGTGAACGATTATCCGCATGCTCCTTGGTGGACAACAGAACAAGACGATATTCCGTCGCTAAATCCTACAGGAAGCATTATGGGCCTCCTGCTCGGACAATCCGCGCGCACTGCATTTCAAACAGAACGATGGTTCCAGGAGCATGTGAGCTTTATATGGCGCTGTCTGGAGGAATCTTCGGCAGGCCCCGGTGATTATCATGATGCAATGCAATGGATTTCCTTCCTGGAGACGGTACAAGGAGAGCCGGAGCGGACGGCAAAATACAAAGGAATCCTTGATGAGTGGTTAACCGGATCGAAAGGTATAGAGAAGAACGTCGATGCCGAAGGATACGTCCATAAGATTCTCGATTACGCGAAAACGCCGGACAGTTATGCTTACCGGCTTCTCCAGCCCGCTGATATCGAGCGGCATCTGGATTGGTTAATGGCCGATCAGCAAGCTGACGGGGGCTGGAATATCAACTTTCCGGCAGTCAGTCCGGCCGGCGAGCAGGAATGGCGCGGTTCGATAACCGTAGACCGATTAATCACGTTAAAGTCGTATGGGCGATTGGTGTAAAGCAATAAGATAAGGCAAGCTATCTAATAATTGTGCTGGACCGAGCATCGGTATCGAGTATCGAGCTAAGCTGTGCTGAGGAGTAAGTAGGGAATCGACAGTTTTACATTCAGTTTTAAGCGGAAACGCTCGGTGCTTTCGTAGCCCGATGTCTGCGGTTACGGATTTTTGGGTGTCATCGGAACCGAACACCGGAGAGTGTAATCTCGGTAAACCGTGGATTATTTACGAATCACATCGATATTAGCCCGGGTGAACCAAGCGTATTTTCCCCCTATGCCCGGCTCATCTCCCTCAGGAAGATCTATAAAGTACGGATGATCTATCCCTTCAACAATCATGAATTCTAAAAAGCAGTCTGTTCCCCCACAGGGAGCGCAGGCTGCTTTTTTCAATGTAAAAGAGTTAACCCTTCTTTGAAGAGCCGATAGACTGATTTGCACGAATGGCGGCCGGATCGCGGTGAAGATAGCGGGTTGCAAATCCGACGCAAGCGATGAGAGCAAATGTCATGGCAATCAGGTAGAAGCGCTGGCGGCCGAACTGCTCAAATACGATTCCGCCCAAGGTGCCGCTGAGCAGACCGGAAGCGCTGGACCATGCAATTGTGAACAAGGCCATCCCGGTCGCCCGGTATTCATCGGGAATCAGGCGGGTAAGCATCCGAATCGCTGTAACATAGAAAATGCCAAAGGAGAAGCTATGCATGAATTGGATCGCGATAATCGCATAGGCCGATCCCGTTAGGCTGACGAGCAGGAATCGGGTTGCAAATACTAGACTGGCAAAAATAAGCAGCGGCAGCTCCTTAAATCGGTCACCATAAATGCTTAGAAACAGAAAGATCGGTATTTCCGAGCAGGATGAAGCGAGCTGAGCCCAGCCGATTAAATTTTCTCCGGCTCCCAGATCTTTCAGCGTAATAGTTAGGAAGGCATCGTTCATACGTGCCGAGATAGCCAGGCAGAAGACGCAGCCAAAGAACCATAGCAGCTCCTTCTGGCGCAGGATAGACCAGATTCCGGACATGTTCATTTTTGCCACCGGGCTGCTCTGATCCTGAATGAACAACGTAATAAGTAGTGCAATGCCAGCTATAGCCATAGTAACCCACATCGTCCTGGAGGCGCCGATTACCGATAGCACATACCCGATGACGAGAGCAAAGCAGGCGTAGCCGATAGAGCCGAAGATGCGAACGGTAATAAAGCTCTTGCCATGCTGCTTGGCAGCATTAATCGCAATCGTATCGGACAGTGGGAAGACAGGATAGAAGAAGAAATAGAACATCGTAATCATCAGCATAATCATAGAAAAAGAGGTTGAAATCGAAAGGATGTAAGACATGATGATTTGACCTATTAACAGAATGCACATGATTTTTTTGACGGTTCTATATTTATCGCTGGCGATACTCCATAGGAGATTGGCTATGAGAGAAATCATGGGTCCCAGTGCGTACAAGACCCCGATTTGGCTGTTCGAAAATCCGAGCTTGGCATAGAAGAGCGGAAAATAGGTGCTGACCAGCACCATCGTTCCATATATGGTAAAGGAGAAAGCGCGCATCGATGACAGATTGGGCCGAGATAATGAAGACGGTTCCATATAGTGATGACGACCTCGTTTCGGTGGTGTTGTACAGCAGCCTGATGATGCCAGCCAAGTCTGCAATATAGTCAACGCTAGTATATCATAACCCGTCGGAAAAAGAGGGGAGATTATTATCTCCGTTCATTTTTAAAATAAATCGTTAACATGTAATATTAAGCAGGATATTCGGTTGGTCGGTTGGGTGCTGTCGGCTCTAAGACTGACTGAACAGAACATCGGCATATTAAGCAGAGACTGTGAAGGAGGATTGCTGCCGCTCAGGAAAGCCACGCACGTGGAAACAGCGGTCATACTCTACAGACTTATACAGCAGCCGCAACCTCATCCCGAACGAAATCACTGAATAGATAATAGGGTTCAACAGGAATAGACGGCTTGGAGCGATCCAGCTGTCTTTTTTATGATATGTATTTTTTGAGCTTAGCTAAGAGAATGCTCAGGGGGAGCAGCTTGTACCCGCAACCGAAGTACAGGATTGACAAACCCAAATCATTGGTTAAATTTGATATTTGGATGTAAACGCTGTCTTTTGGCGCAAAAAAAACACATTCAGGTGTTGTCACCAGTCAGTGTCAAAAAGCACCGAGGCTTATGCGGCGCGGAATGAGAAGGCTCATAAACCACATATTTACGTCTGCCCCCCTCCTCGTTATCGTTAAATACGTAAGCGCTAGCAATCCTGCAGGATTCGCAAACGACATCATGATGAGCAGCACTCGAAACGCATCTAAGAAATCATACTGAAAGGGGTGATCCTATGCAAAACACCAAAGCTGCTGTTTCAGGAGAGATTATGTTAAAGCCCGGGAAGAACGGCGCCGGCAAGAGCCTTTGGAAGAGAATCATCCAGAACTGGGAGCTGTACATCTTTATTGCGCCCGCATTTTTATATTTTCTTATTTTTTCATACGGGCCGATGTATGGCATTCAGATTGCGTTTAAAAACTTCATTCCTACCAAAGGCATTACGGGAAGTCCGTGGGTTGGATTCGATCATTTTGAACGATTCTTCCATTCATACTATTTTTGGGATTTGCTGTGGAACACACTGAGTATCAGCTTGTATGAACTGGCCGTCGGATTTCCAATCCCGATCATTTTGGCTTTAGCCTTTAATGAGATCAGAAACGGCTTTTTCAAAAAGCTGGCCCAGACGGTGACTTATGCGCCGCACTTCATTTCTGTCGTGGTAATGGCCGGGATGATTATTGCATTTCTGTCTCCGTCCACGGGGATTATCATCCATCTGATCGAAGGGCTCGGGCTGCAAGCGCCAGCTTTTCTGACGGATCCACGATGGTTCAAGACGATATATGTCCTGTCGGGCGTATGGCAGAGTACGGGCTGGGGAACAATCATTTACTTGGCAGCGCTGTCCGGCGTGGACCCCGGGCTCCATGAAGCAGCGATTATCGACGGAGCTTCGCGGTTTCAACGCATCCGTCACATTAATATACCAACATTGCTCCCAACGATGACCATTTTGCTTATTTTGAACATGGGAAGCTTGCTGGGGGTAGGCTTCGAGAAGATCCTGCTGCTGCAAAATCCGTTGAATATGACATCTTCGGATGTAATTTCCACCTTCGTGTACCGCTCCGGGCTCGTGGATGCGCAGTACAGCTTCTCAACAGCGATCGGCTTATTCAACTCGGTGATCAACTGCATACTGCTGATTACTGTGAATCAGATTGTACGCCGTACCAGCGAGAACAGTTTGTGGTAGGAGGAGGGGCATGAATGCTATCAGGTGTAAGAGAGACGAAAAGAGACAAAATATTTGTGGTCTGCAACTACTTATTTGTAATCTTTGCTTTTTTAATTGTGCTGTATCCTTTGGTCTATATGCTCAGCGCCTCAATCAGCGATCCGAAATTTGTTGCTTCCGGGGAGATGTGGCTGTGGCCTAGAGGAATTACTTTTGACGGTTATAAACGCGTATTCCAGAATTCGAGCATCTGGATCGGCTATAAAAATACCATCTTATATACTCTAGTGGGCACGACGATTAATCTGATTGTTACGCTGCCCGCCGCATACGCCTTAAGCCGCAAGGATTTTATCGGACGCAACTTCTTTATGGGGATGTTCATGGTCACCATGTTCTTCAGTGGAGGTTTGGTGCCTTCATACCTGCTGGTTAAACAGCTTGGCATGATCAATTCGATGTGGGCCATCCTTATCCCGGCATCCGCATCGATCTGGAATATTATTGTCTCACGGACCTTCTTCCAGAGCTCTATTCCCAAAGAGCTGCAGGATGCGGCTCAAGTTGACGGGTGTACGAATATGCGGCTGTTTCTGAAAATTATCCTGCCGTTATCGATGCCGATCGTAGCTGTTATGGCTCTGTTCTACGGTGTTGGTCACTGGAACAGCTATTTCTCGGCGATGATCTATCTGAATGATTCAGCGAAATATCCGCTTCAGCTTGTCTTGCGGCAGATCCTGGTGCTCCAGGAGATGTCTGCACAGGGCGGCGGAGTGATCGACTCTTCCACAGCTACAGCGATGAATACCAAGGCGGAGATTGCCGCTCTGGTTAAATATGCAGTCATCATTGTAGCTACGCTGCCCGTAATTGTTGTCTATCCATTCTTACAGCGTTATTTCGTTCAGGGGGTTATGATTGGCTCCGTCAAGGGCTGATCTTGGTAAATGAAATAATATTATAGAAGGAGCAATGACATAATGAAAAAAAATGCAAGGTTATCATCCATCATTCTTTGCCTCGCTTTATTTGCTGGTTTACTGGCGGCCTGTGGCGGTTCATCCAAAGATCCATCCAATGGCGCGTCCAATAATAAAACGGATTCGGCTAATCAAAATGCAACTGCTGCTAATGGAGTCAAAAAAGAGGGGTTCCCGATCGTGGATGAACCGCTCACGCTCTCATTGATGTCGCAGGATGCAGGGGTGGCCGATTGGAATAACATGCCTGTCCTGCAAGAGATGGAAAAGCTGACCGGAATCAAACTAACCTATCAGCTTGCGCCGATCGATAGCTTTGCGACCAAGAAGAATCTTGTGTTTGCCAGCGCAGACCTGCCGGATGTATTCTACGCTGCGGACCTTAAGCCAGCGGAGCAAGTCACCTATGGATCGCAAGGGGTACTTATTCCTCTGGAAAAATATATCGATGAAGGGTACGCGCCTAACATCAAGGCGATATTTGATGAGCATCCCGAGATTCGCAGATCGTTCACCACACCGGACGGGCATATCTACGCACTCCCTTATGTTGATTTGGCCGCAGTGTGGTACCGCAGCCCGATGTGGTATAACGGTAAATTTCTGGAAGCTCTCAATGTAACCGAGTTGCCGAAGACTACGGAAGAACTATATAACTACTTGAAGCGCGTTAAGGAAGAAGATCCTAACGGCAATGGGAAGAAGGATGAAATTCCGCTGACCTCTGTTAAACTGGATGATTTGCGCATGTATTTCCTCGGTTTCTGGGGGATGTATGATGAGAAAATCTATAACGATGATAACGGCAAGGTTCACTATTCACCGCAGGAAGAAGGCTACAAGGGCTATTTAACGTTCCTGAACCGTCTCTGGAATGAAGAACTGCTGGATCATGAGACATTCTCCCAAACGCCGGATCAGAAGAAAGCCAAGGGAGTGAACAATCAGATAGCGGTGTTCAATGATTATTTCCCTTACTTTACGCTCGGCGGAGAGCCTAGCGGCGATAACCCGTTGATGACTCCGGTGAAGAGCGAGATCGAAGGTTCGCCGGTATACGGCAAGCACCCGGGGATTTCTACCAACGGTACGTTTGCAATTACGAGCAAGAACCCGAATCCGGAAGCCACGATGCGCTGGATCGATTACCAATACAGCTATGAAGGTGCTACCTTGTTCTCTCAAGGCCCTGAGGATCTGCTGTGGAAATATACAAACAAGGATACACATGAGAAAGAATGGCTGCCTGTTCCAGGAGGCAAGGATCGCGAGGAATACCGCGGCACGCTGACTCCAAACTTTGGCATTCTGACGCCGGGGATGAACTCAAGTGAGTTGACAAAAGGATTAAAGAGCGATTTTGATACCTGGATTGATAATGAAAATGCCGAGAAGCTGGTTCCGATCGGCAGAGCCCCGTTCCCTAACGTATATTTGACGAATGAGGAGCAGAGCGAAGCGACCGCCTTGTTCTCTGATCTGGATACGTACGTACAGCAGATGGAGGCGAAGTTCGTAACGGGGCAGGAGCCGCTGTCCAACTGGGATAAGTATGTGCAACAAATCAAGAAGATGGGCGCAGACCGCATCGTTGAATTGTATCAGGCTGCCTATGACCGTTAATCGGTGCGAAAAACCGCTTAATCAATAACAAAGAGTATATGGAGCAGGACGGAATTGGCAGCTAAAAAACATGAAAGCCAACATATCCCGGTGTAATAACCGGATGTTGGCTTTCACCATTATTTGGCGTCTAATTCGGGCTCCGGCGGAAGATCCTCAAGATCTGAAAACAGTTTGCGGTATTGGCCCGGTGTGTAGCCTGTCTCTTTTTTAAACTTGCGGATGAAGTTCGGCGAATCAAGGTAACCGACCCTTTGAATTATACTTTTGATCGGATCATTGGTCATCTTGAGCTGATATTTTACTTCTTCAATCCTTTTTTGCCACACATATTGGATAAAGTTGAGTCCGACCTTCTCTTTGAAGGTGCGGCTGGCATGCGAAGGTGAAATGCCGAATTCAAAGGCGACCGTCTCCAGGCTCAGGGTATTGTCCATATAATGCTGATCAATATAGGCAACGATGCGGTCCATGATCGACTGCTCTTCCTTATGATGCTTCTGCTCGACCTGTTGGCAGATCTCTGAAGCGAGTTCCAGCAGACCGTCCTCGAGCTCGCCCAAGGAGTTGCTGTACAGCAGATTAGGTGCAAGCTCCTGCATCAGGTTGTAGTGATAACCCGGTTCAGTAGCTGTTCTAAGGATTGTATTCAGCAGATCAAAGCAGATGCAGCGGATATACAATGCCGAGAGCCCGGATGATTGCAGGCTGGCGAAGGAAGAGCGGATGATTTGCGACGCAACATCATAGCTGCCTTGCTTGAGGCTCTGCGATAGCTTGAGCAGATTGTTGCTCGGAATCCAGAACGTATGATCTGGCGTATCGGATAGTTTATCGAAATAGTTAACCGAGCCGCGATCGGTGGACACCCGCATTTCAAAGGCCGAGCAAGCTTCAATATAGGACTGATTCAGCTGGTCCGGACCGGAATAAGAGGTGCCGACCCCGATTGTTGGAACGATATCGAAGCTGTCCAGCAGGTTGCTGCGTACCGCCTCGCTGATCAGTCGTATATGGGCGAACTCGGCGGACTCATCGTCAAGATCGAAATTGATGATCAGACCGATCTGATCCATCCGTGACAGTTCAACGCCATATCCGTGGGCAGCCAGTTCCGGGAATTCAATTTGTGTCAGCAGTCCGATCATTTCCTGATGCTCCTGTATGCCGTTTTGCTCGTCTTCATCCCAGCCGATCACCATTACGAAGAAATGGGAGCGGTTGAATTCAAGATCAAAAGCCTCGCGCAGCTCTGGGGTAAGGCTTTGAGCGCTTCCATATTTGAGCAGCATCGACAGAAAATGATGGCGGGCGAAAGGTTCCTGCAGATCAACTCTAGAACTGTATTCCTGCAAGGCCGTGCGGATTCGATCCAGCTCGTTGCCAAAGCTGCTGTTGCCCAAGGTGGAACTGGAATTGGCGGCGGCAAAATGGGCCAGCACTGAGATGGGCTGATACTGCATTCTGGCCAGGACGAGTGCGATCGCTATGCCAACGATAACAACGATGGAGAAGAGCATGCCCATGAAGCTGCGCACATGCAGGACACTGCTGAAGAATTGGGAGCTTGGCATGATCGTTACATAGGTCCATCCGTTGGCTTCGGATTTGACGGATACAATCGAATGGGCTTGGCCGTTGACGATGCGGTCCTCAATCCCAGGTGTCAGATCGCTAAGCAGCGCCCTTGTATCAGAGTTGGTCAGGTCTTCTCCTTGACGGTTATTGACGAGAATATTTCCTTCATTATCAAGAATGTATGTTTGGCCTTTGTAGCTTCCCAGGATCGAGTCTACCAGGCTGGTCAGTTCGGATTCATTGATTAAATACATGACTGTGGCATGCGGAGTAGGACTGTTAGGCGTAATTGGGATTAAATAAGCCAGCATCGATTTCTCCATCCCGTTGGGATTGCTGACGATGTCGGCCGGCCGGATCGTTGGATATTTAGTCATATTCAGGTCATAAAAGAGGGTCGTCTCATCCCAGCTTGTGAAACGGAGGTTGTCGGTGAACACATTCAGGTCATTCAAGCCTTTGCTGGAGTATATTTTATCATCCTTGTGAAAATACAAATATATTTCTCCGATGATAGAGCTCGTTGCTTTGTATTGATCAAGGGCCTGAATGGATTCACGGCTGGTGACCGGATCATGAACCTGATAGTTGGTAAGTCTTCTGTCATAAGAGATGCGGGTAGCAATTTCGCCCAGTTCTTTCATCCGGCCATCGATAACTACATTGGCTTGAGTTAATTGGGCAAGGCGGGATTGTTCGATTTCCATGCGCAGACTGGTGACCGCATTTCTATAAATCAGTACGGTCATAAATATTAAGGGAATCAGCAGTATGAACAAATAAGACCAGATGTACTTCAGAAATAGCTTGGATTTAAAATAGTTGACTCTCAAGGATTCCGCCCCCTAATAGCTGATCACTCACTATGTCTCTGTATTGATAACAATGATACCAACAAATTCTTTATTTGGACATAGAGGAGGTTACAAAAACAACAGCCTTAGCGGCGGCGGACCTGGATGGCATAGCACTAAAAGTAGAAGGACGGAGGAATAACATGAGTGATAACAAAGGGTCAGCAGATGAATTCGAATCCGTTGTAGAACAAGGAGTTCATAACTACAGCAGCGAAGCAAGCTGGGTGAAGCCTGAGGACCCGCTGCTGCTTGAACGTCTGGAGTGGTTCAAGGATCAGAAGCTTGGCCTGATGATGCATTGGGGTCCTTATTCCCAGCTTGGTCTGGTAGAATCCTGGGCGCTGAGCGATGAGGATCAGGAATGGTCGCGCAATGAGATTGACTGGGATATTGATGCAGAAGAGCTTAAGCGGGAGTATTTCGCCTTGAACAAGACGTTTAATCCGCTGCGATTTCAGCCTGAACAGTGGGCGAGCCTCGCTGCTGATAACGGATTCAAATATTTGAATTTTACGACGAAGCATCATGACGGGTTCTGTATGTGGGATACGCGTACGACCGGATACCGTATTACAGGTCCGGATTGTCCGTTCCATACTCATAAGTATGCCGATATTACGAAGCAACTGTTTAATGCCTTCCGCGCTAGAGGGCTAGGCATCTCCGCTTATTTCTCCAAAGCGGATTGGCATACGCCGTATTACTGGGCGCCGGGTATGCGCCCGGGAACGACCACATCGCGCGGTCCAACCTACGATCCGAAGGAATATCCGTGGTTGTGGGAACAGTTTGTCCGGTTCACGCATGAGCAAATTATGGAGCTGGTGACGAATTACGGTCGAATAGACGTGTTATGGCTTGATGCCGGATGGGTGAATGATTACCGCGATCAGAATATCCGTTTGGGCGAGGTCGTGGAGAAGGCGCGGCAGATTCAACCGTGGCTGCTATCCGCGGATCGCACGGTGGGAGGTCCTTATGAGAATCTGATTACACCGGAGCAGACCCTGCCGGAACAAGCGCTTCATGTACCTTGGGAGAGCTGCATCACGATGGGGTCGGCCTTCTCATTCCGCTATGAAGATCAGTATAAATCGATGCGAGAGTTGATCCATCTGCTGGTAGAGATCGTGGCCAAAGGCGGCAATTTGGCTCTAAATGTCGGCCCTCAGCCGGATGGAAGGATATCGAAAACGGCGATTTCCCGTATTCGGGGAATGGGGGACTGGCTGAAGGTATACGGTGAAGCGATTTATGGAACGCGCATTTGTGAGCCTTATTCGATCGGGAACCTTCAGTTTACGCAAAAGGCAGATCAAGTGTATGCCTTCCACCTGTACAAGGATGAAGCGGCGGCGGTACCGCAGGAGATTGTGCTTCCGCTGCGTAAAGAGGTCAACCGGATCGACTTGCTGGGCAGCTGTGACAAGCTGGAGTTCCGCCATACTGAGCAGGGTGTCGCGGTCCGTCTGCCGGATGCGGAGGCAGGCGGCAAGGCCCCGATCGCCCATGTTTTTCGGATTCAATAATAGAAACCGGATGGATGTTCATAAATTTGATAATGGAATGAATCGGAAGGGTGATGACCTAATGCAGCAATGGTTTGAGGATGCTAAGCTGGGCATTTTTATCCACTATGGCATTTACGCGGTAGAGGGTGTAGCGGAATCATGGTCTTTTTATAACGGGAGAATATCGTATGAGCAATATATGAAGCAGTTGGAGGGCTTCACCGCCTCGCGTTTTAATGCTGAGGAGTGGGTGGATCTGATTGAGAAGTCCGGCGCTAAATATGCCGTATTAACGACCAAGCATCATGACGGGGTAGCGCTGTTCAATACGCAGTATAGCGATCTGAATGTGGTGAAGCGCACACCGGCGGGGCGCGACTTGATCAAGGAGTATGCGGAGGCGATGCATAAGAAGGGGCTGCGGGTCGGAATGTACTATTCGCTGATCGACTGGTCGCATCCGGATTATCCAAGCGTATATGAAGGCGGCAAGATGCCGGAGGATTTGAGCAAGGTCAATCGCTTCTCCAGCCCGCTGGACGGTGTGCAGGATGCAGAGAAATGGCAGAAGTTCCTCGAATTTAATAAAAATCAGCTCAAAGAAATATTAACGAATTATGGAAAGGTGGATTTGCTCTGGTTCGATGGGGACTGGGAACGTAGCGCCGCGCAGTGGAACCTGCCGGAATTCAAGCATTATCTGAAGTCCTTTAACCCGGATTTGATCATCAATTCACGGCTTCAAGGCCACGGCGATTATAAGACACCGGAGCAGGGACTGCCGATCACGAGACCCGAAGGGCCATGGGAGTTTTGCACGACGATCAACAGCTCCTGGGGGTATGTGCCGACAGACAATAACTATAAGACATTGAGCCAGATTATTCGCATGTTCTGCGATTGCATCTCCATGGGCGGAAATATGCTGCTGGATATTGGTCCTCGAGAGGATGGGACGATCGACCAGAGACAGGTGGATGTATTGCTTGGCCTTGGCGAATGGATACGCACGCATGAAGAGGCGGTCTATGGTACCGTAGAAGGCATTATGACGCGATATTACCTGGGAGGAAGCACGTTGTCCAAGGACAGGAAGACGTTGTACCTGTTTGTGTACGATGAGCCGAGGGAAAATGTATGCTTGAAGGGGCTGTGCAACAAGATCAGGAAAATTACGGTGCTCCATTCGGGAAAAGAGCTGACGCATGACATTCATGGCGGTGTGCCTTGGTTCAACATCCCGGGAACGACCTGGATTCATCTGACGCCGGAGGATACCCATGAGCAGGTAACTGTGCTGAAGCTGGAATTTGATGAGGCAATTGAAATGTACGGGGGCTCCGGAGCTGTCGTTACACATAACTGAGGAGGGAACAGGTATGAATCTTAGTGGAGTACCGGAGCCGAGGATCGAATATGCGCCGAAGCATTATATTTGTCAGCGGGCTGAGGGGGCGCTCAGTCTGGATGGAAGGCTCGACAAGCCGTTCTGGCAGAAAGCGGAGTGGACCGAGGATTTTGTAGATATTGAAGGCGACCTCCGTCCGAGACCGGCCAAGCAGACCCGCGTAAAAATGCTGTGGGACGATGACTATTTCTATTTTGGGGCGGAGCTGATCGAGGACCAGATTTGGGCCACGCTGACGGAACGTGATTCGGTCATCTTCTATGATAATGACTTCGAAATTTTCATTGATCCCGATGGGGATACACATCAGTATTATGAATTCGAGATCAATGCTTTAAATACGGTATGGGATTTGCTGCTGGTCAAGCCTTATCGGGATGGAGGGCCGCCAGTGAATGGCTGGGATATCGCTGGGCTGAAAACAGCGGTTTATATCGATGGGGGGCTTAATCGTCCGGATGCCGAGAACCGGAAGTGGAGTGTGGAGGTAGCGATTCCGTGGAAAATCCTGAAGGAATGCGCACCGGAGACTCGTGCGCCGATCGCAGGCGAATTCTGGCGCGTCAACTTCTCCCGCGTAGAATGGCAGACGGAAGTGAAGAACGGGGAGTACAGCAAGGTGCTCCAGCCGGAGACAGGCAAGCCGTTTCCTGAGGATAACTGGGTGTGGTCCCCGATGGGAATTATCAATATGCATTATCCTGAGCTTTGGGGATATGTTGTATTTGCCGATATCAATGGACCAAGTGCATTTGTTCTGCCGCAGGATGAGCGGATCAAATGGGAACTGCGCAGGTTGTATTATCGCCAGCGAAATTATTACGAACAGCATGGTGAATTTACGAAGGAGCTTGGCTTGCTGCTTGGTGAGGATGCATGGAGCATCTCTCCAATGATAGAAACGACGCGGAGCCTGTTCCAGCTAACGGCCCCATCAACGGATGGCAAGGCGATGTACTGTATTCGCGAAGATGGAAAAGCGTGGAAGGAGTGAACGGGAGAAATGACGAACCAGACTTCTGTATTTTCATTGGATTCTAAGACGATGGAGCTAATAGAACGCAAGCTGCGCGTGAAGCGGGAAATGGCCCGTGCCAAGGAGCATGAGCTGTTCGATGTTTTTGAACAGGACTTGACTGAGGAAGAAGCGTGGGCACTTAAGTATTTATACGCTTATATGCCTGTGAATGATATGGCGGATTATAATAGCGATTTATTCCTGAGCTATGTTCGGCAGTCGCTGGAAATCCGCAAGACAATGCCTTGGGGGAGCCGGGTGCCGGACCATCTATTCTTGCATTTTGTATTGCCTTATCGGGTGAATACGGAGAATATCGAGGATTCCCGGGGCATCTTGCATCAAGAATTGAAGGAGCGCACGAGCTCGCTGTCCATGACCGATGCGATCCTGGAGACGAACTATTGGTGCCATGAGAAGGCGACCTATATCGGCAGCGATTTGCGCACAATCGCGCCGCTGTCGCTGATTCGAAATGCGCGCGGACGCTGCGGCGAGGAGTCGACGCTTGCGGTAGCTGCTCTCCGCAGCATCGGTATCCCGGCTCGCCAGGTATATACGCCGCGCTGGGCGCATTGCGACAGCAACCATGCTTGGGTGGAAGCGTGGGCCGATGGGACCTGGTACTATATCGGAGCTTGCGAGCCCGAGGCCCGCTTGAACCAGGGCTGGTTCAGCCCGCCTGCCCGGAGGGCGATGCTGATCAATACGCGGATTTATGCCGATTATCCCGGACCCGAAGACATTACGCTGGCCAACGAATGGTTCACGGAAATCAATTTGCTTGAAAATTATGCTCCAACGCGTACGATTACTGTCTCTGTTAAAGACGAGGAAGGTCGGCCTGTGAACGAAGCGCAGGTGCGCTTTGAGCTATATAATACCGCTGAATTTTACCCGATTGCTACGATCCCGACCAATGAACTAGGAGAAACCGTCTTTAAGACGGGCCTTGGCGATCTGTTCATTCGGGCAGTTAAGAACGGGATATGGGGCGAGCAAAAGATAACGGTTGCCGATAGCGACTGTATCGAGATGGTTCTGGATCAGACGGAACAGCCATCCGGAACGCATGACCTGGATATGGTGCCCCCGCCAGAGCGGGAAGGTGAGGCCGTCCAGGCATTAAGCGAGGAACGCATTCAGCAGCATAACCGCCGTCTGGAAGCAGGAACGAAGATTCGCACATCGTTTGAGGATACGTTTATGACCGAAGCGGCCGCATCAGAACTGGCTGCAGAGGCAGGACTGCCTGCGGATCGGGTATGGGATGTTTTGTGTAAAGCGCGCGGCAACAGCCATGAGATCGCTGCTTTTCTGCGTGAGCAATCGAGAGAGTTTGGGGAGTGGCCGCTGCGTCTGCTTGAGAGCCTGAATGAGAAGGATCTGGTGGATACCTTCCGAAATACGCTGACGGATCATTTACAGGCATCTTTGGCGGTACGCGGGGGGCTTGCGGAGGATATGTTTACGCAGTATGTATTATGTCCGCGAGTGCTGCATGAAATGATCGTTCCATATAAGCGTTTCTTCCGGGAAACATTCACGCGCGAAGAAGCAGCAGCGTTCAAGGCTGATCCAGCCGTGCTGGCCCGCCGTCTTGACGGGCCATACAGTCGGCGCGAGGATCTGCCGAACCTGAAGGGCAAAGGTAATCCCGTGGGTACCTTCAAGCTCATGGCTGGCGACCCAATCTCACTGGATATATTATTCGTCGCCATTTGCCGCAGCTTGGGGATTCCGGCGCGGCTGCATCCAAGCGAGCTGAAGCCACAATATTGGGTCGACGGGGTTTGGGTAGATGCTGTTCTGGATGCAGCGGCTCCACGAGCTGAAACGGCTAAATCCTGGGGTTGGATCAGATTGCTTAAGGATGCTTTAGCTTCTGCGGATACTCCGGAGGCTGCGTATTTTGGGAATTTCTCATTTGCACGGCTGGAGCAGGGGGTATATAAGACGCTTCTCTTCGCCGAGGGGAAGAAGGATGTATACGATCAGCCTTTTGAGGTGGAACCGGGCGCATACCGAATGACAACGGGGGTACGCTTGAAGGATGGAGCGGTGCAGGTACGCTTCACTTATTTCCAGGTGCGTGCCGAAGAGGAGACGGATGTGGTGTTAACATTCCGACACGCGGAGCATGAAATTCCGGTACTGGGGACGATGGATCGCCAAGCGGTGCTGACGAAGCTGGATGGTGCCAGCTGTCAGCTCGCCGAGCTGATCGGTGATCGCGGGGCGCTGGTTGCCTGGATCGAACCGGAACGCGAACCAACCAAGCACCTGTTCCGTGAAATCGGAGAATTGACTGCCGCCTTCACAGAGCTTGATGCTCCTATCGTATTGATCATCGGCGATGCCGAGTGGAGCGCCTCCTTTGATCCGGCAGATTATCCACAGCTGCCGAAATCGACTCTGTATATCCGCGATGCTTCTTATGCTGCTTTGTCGGACATCATCTCGCAGTCCCCGGCACATGAAGCGGGCTTCCCGCATTTGTTCGTGCTGGATGGAGCAGATCAGATCCGTTACACGGCCTCGGGATACAAGATTGGTACCGGGAAGGAAGCCTTGCAAGTGCTATCAGCGATTCGGCAATAAATTTTGTGAATGGAGTGAAGAAAAGATGACCAAGCGCAGCTACATCGTCGCCGGTTATGCCGTCGATGCTCATCTCCCCGATATTACTCAAGAAGATCTGGCAAAGCTGACTCACCTTAACATCGCTTTTGGTCAGGTAGTGGATCAGCGGATTTCGACCGCTCATCTACGCAATCTGGGAATGCTGCCGAAGATCAAAAGCCAATATCCTCATTTAAGCATTTTGTTATCGGTCGGTGGCTGGAGTGCTGGCGGGTTTTCGGAAGCCGCTGCGACTGAGGCTGGGAGATTACAGATGGCCGATTCGGCGGTACGTATCTTGACGGAGTACCCGTTGGACGGGATAGATCTGGATTGGGAATATCCTTGTTATAGTGAAGCCGGAATTGCTTCCAGCCCGGCGGATAAGACGAATTTTACATTGCTGCTTAAGACAATGCGGGAAGCGCTTGACGCCAAAGGGGCAGAGGATGGTCGCCATTATATGCTAACTATCGCTGCCGGGGCTGACCAATATTATGTGGACGGCACCGAGATGGATCAGGTACAGCAATACCTTGATTTTGTACAGTTAATGACCTATGATATGCGCGGCGGTTTTCAGGTATTGACCGGACATCATACGAATTTGTATACGTCGACAGGGGATTTATTCCGTATTAGTACGGATGCCTCGGTAAACCTGTTCCTGCGCGCTGGCGTGCCGAGGGAGAAGATTGTAATCGGGGCTGCTTTTTATTCTCGTTTGTGGAATCAGGTGCCAGGCCGCAACCAGGGTCTTCATCAAATGGCCGGCACGACGGGCGGGTACGGTCCGGATTATACAGCCTTGATCAAGGACTACATCAACAAGAACGGTTACACTCGTTATTGGGATGAAGAAGCATTGGCGCCCTATCTATTCAATGGATCGAGCTTCATATCCTATGAGGATGAACAGTCGATCGGGCATAAATGCACCTATGTGAAGGAAAACGGACTTGCAGGCGTCATGTTCTGGGAATATAGCTGCGACAACACGCATCGTTTGCTGGATGCGATGTATCGCGGGCTCTAATACTTATCTTACAGTAGGAGAAGGGGCCGCAGTGGCGGCCCTTTATTGGCAATGCTCGCTCTTTCAAGTTCAGCTTACGGTATAAGAGGGGTCGCTGTAGTGGCTTTCTATCGGGAATTGCTCGCTCTTTCATGTCGAGCTTACGGTATAAGAGGGGCCGCTGTAGTGGCTCTCTATTGGCAATGCTCGCTCTTTCAAGTTCAGATACAGTAAGAGAAATGGCCGCAGTGGCGGCCATTTAACGGTATTACTCGTTACTCATGCTCATCTGATAACTGAGAAGGCTGGGGGTTAACGGCATGATCTGCATGTTGGGGATATATCCTGATTACAGGTATGCCTGCTGCCCGCCGCCTTCTTTTTTGTGCGGGGGTTTTATTCATAACACATCAATTTGTTCATCTCAGGCATCCCGTCTTGGGACCTCGACGCTTGATCAGCAGCTCTAACGAAACTTGGTATCGCTATTTAGGGGAAAAAGCCTTCTTTTGAAATTTAACGAAACAGTGTATCGCTATTAGAGTAAACTAGCAGCCAGAAGCCAAGATTTCTCTTAAATAACGATATGGTGTTTCGTTAGATTTAATTGACTACTGGTTTTGAGAAAATAACGATCGGTAGTTTCATTAGAAATTTTTTGGAAGGGAGCTTGCCTATGTGATTGTAATGAAAACTATCGATAAACCCTCCGGAGTTGTGTTACCCTATAGCTATAGCAAATCACGTGGCAGAATTTAGGTGAATGGGACGCTGAGTTGATTGTGGATAGCATTTGGTATTTTTCAATGAAAGTGTGGTAACCGGAGGCAATGAAGGATATTAAAATTATCGATGTGGCCAAGCGGGCGAATGTATCGCCGGCCACAGTGTCACGCGTATTGAACGGGAGCAAGCTGGTGAATGCCAAGACAGAACAGCGGGTCATGCAGGTCATCCGCGAGATGGAGTATATCCCTAACAATATGGGCAAGCAGCTGCGCAGCCGCAAGACGATGACACTAGCGGTTGTAGTCTCGGATGTACTCGTCTCTTACTATGCGGAGATTATTAAAGGGATCGAGAACATGGCGAATTCTCTCCATTATCGAGTGCTGATTTGCGATGCTCAGAACCAGAGGGCGAAGGAGCTGGAGTTCCTTTCTTTTCTGGTCAATCATACGGTAGACGCTCTAATTATGGTCACTCCCAGTCTCTCCGATGAGGAGCTAAGCTCTTATGCAGAGGAGGGCTACCGCCTTGCTGTAATCGGGCGGGAGGTAGGACATCCGTTGATTCCTTGCTCTTTTACAGACAACATTACGTTGGCCAGGGATGTTATACTCCATTTGACCGAACAAGGACATCGTAAGATTGCCTTTTTGAGTGGTTACTCTGAAGCTACCGACAGCATTAAACGGTTGGAAGGATTCATCCAGGCTCTTGGAGAGGCAGGTATTCCATTTGAACAGGGTTTGGTCGAGAACGGCGATTTCTCGGAGGATGGCGGATATGAGGCGTTCAAAAGACTAAGGAGTCAGCGTGAGGATTTCACCGCTGTATTTGCCGCTAATGATGAGATGGCGCTTGGCGTGTATAAAGCCTGTGCCGAGCTGAGGCTATCAATCCCTGAGCAATTGGCCGTTGTAGGTGTAGACAATATTCGTCTGACGAACTATGTTGTGCCCAGAATCAGCTCGATGGAGCAGCCTCTATATATGATGGGTTCGGTGCTGGCTGAGAAACTAATTGATCAGATTAATGACAACAGGTTAGCCGATCAGAGGCTTTTTGTCTTGAATGCAGAGCTGATTGTTAAGGAATCATCGCTTTGGAAGATATCGGATTCATATTAAGACGTCATATTTCAAAATAAGTACATAAAGATGGAGCTATCTCAATTTAGGGATAGCTTTATTTTTTGCGCGATAAAGTCTATAAGTAAAACATGCCTATATTTTTATATATGACATACTATTTATTGATTATTCGATTAATGTTGTGTATTATATATTTATCTCTTAGGGATACATATCCAAATAGCTGTTATTTAGGATATATATACTTCGATAAGAGTGTCATATTTAGTAAAGTTAGCATTCGGAAATGGAGGGAACCTGTGATTGAACTGACATCTCGTCAATTGGAAATAATCGATATCGTGAAGAAGAGGGCTCCGATCACCGGTGAACAAATAGCGGAGAGCCTGAATCTGAGCAGGCCGACGATTCGAAGCGACCTCTCCATTCTGGTCATGCTTGAATATATCGATGCGAAACCGAAGGTAGGTTATTTCCCCGGTAAGAAGGCTGCGGCCCGGTTATCAGGAGGATATTTACTGAAGGAGACCAAGGTCAAGGATATCCAGAGCAATCCGATTATTATCCGTGAGGCTACGACAATTCAAGATGCTGTTGTGACCCTTTTCCTGCAGGATGTGGGCACTCTTATGATCTGTGATGCTGACGGCAAGCTAGCCGGAGTTGCGTCACGCAAGGATTTTCTTAAGGTAACGTTAGGGAATCCTGCTGCAGTATCGATGCCAGTAAGTATGGTCATGACCAGGCAGTCCAAGGTAGTCACTGTGTCTCCTGAAGACTCGGTGCTCGATGCAGCACATAAGATGATTTTCTATGAAGTAGATAGCTTACCTGTTGTCGTTCAGAGTGAGATGGGGCAGGAAGGTACGGGACCTGACTTGGTGGGTAGATTGACCAAAGCCTCAATCATTAAATTTATATTAGAAGTAGAAGCCAATGGATAATGGGTGAAACCGGGGGGAAGAAGGAGAATGGAGCAAGCTTCGCATTATGTTACGATTGTCTCTGATTCGATCGGGGATACGGCGGATGCCGTCGTGCAGGCTGTCATACATCAGTTTCAGAATCAGCGCGTTACAATTCGCCGTTACGGCAATGTAAGAAGCGAGGATGAACTGCGAAAGCTGATGGAGGAGACGGCCCCGCTCAACGGATTCGTCGCCTATACTCTTGTTCAACCCGAGCTGCGGGAGATGATTCGGGAAGAAGCTGTCCGCCTGGATCTGAGGATTGTCGATATTATGGGGCCGATGATGCAGGCATTTATCGATACCTTCGATGATTCGCCGCAGGAGCGGCCGGGTCTGTTGCATCAGCTTGACGATAAGTATTTTCGCAGAATGGAGGCGATTGAATTTACGGTCGCCTGCGATGATGGACGCGATCTTGGAGCGATGCTGAAGGCGGATATCGTGCTGCTCGGGATGTCGCGGACCTCGAAGACACCGCTTAGTATTTTTCTGGCGCACCGGGGCAAGAAGGTGGTTAATTATGCGGTTGTTCCGGAGGTTGGACCGCCGCAGGAACTGCTTAGTCTTCCTTCTAACCGGGTGATTGGATTGACGATGAAGCCGGAGTATATGTTGAAGATTCGCTCCGAGCGGCTCAAGATGCTAGGGTTGCCTGAGGGCTCCCAATACGCCAGTCTGGAGCGGATTCGCGAAGAGACGGAATATGCGATGGCACTGTATGCCAAGCTGGGCTGCCCGGTCATTGACATTACGAACAAAGCAATTGAGGAGACCGCCGGGATTATTATGGGGCATATTTCAGATTCACCGGAAGATGAATTAGGGAATTAATCAAAGGGTTTATATTGAGCTAATCGTTATTAACTGGGGGGAAATCAAATGGAACGGGAATTAGCTTTGGAGATCGTACGTGTAACTGAAATGGGGGCTTTATCCTCCGCGTGCTTCATTGGCAGAGGTGATAAGAATGCTGCTGACCAAGCTGCTACCACAGCTATTCGTTCCATGTTCGATTCCGTATCGATTGACGGGACGGTGGTCATCGGTGAAGGGGAGATGGATGATGCACCGATGCTCTATATCGGCGAGAAGGTCGGGAACAAGCAAGGACCTTCCGTAGATGTAGCGGTAGATCCGTTGGAGGGGACCGAGGTAGTTGCCCGCGGTCTGGAGAATGCGCAATCTGTTATCGCAATTGCGGATAGAGGGAGCCTTTTGCACGCGCCTGACATTTATATGGAGAAGCTGGCTTGTGGTCCGCAGTTGGCCGGCAAGCTTAGCCTTGAAGATCCGGTAGATGTTACTTTACAGAAAGCCAGTCAGATTACGGGCAAGGCGATATCCGAGCTTAAGATTATGGTGCTTGACCGGGAACGTCATCAAGGCTTGATCAACAGTCTGCGTCAGGCTGGCGTGCGTGTGAAGCTGCTCGATCATGGCGATATAGCGGGAGCGATAGCTACTGCATTGCCTGACAATGAAGTGGATCTATACATGGGCTCCGGTGGAGCGCCCGAAGGGGTGCTGGCCGCAGCCGCTCTCAAATGTCTTGGCGGGGGGATGCAGGGCCGACTCCTGCCTCAGGGGCCGTTCGAGCTGCAGCGTTGTCATATGATGGGGCTGGACGATCCGCTGCGGGTCCTGCACATGGAGGATATGGTCGGTACCGGCGATGTGATCTTCGCAGCAACCGGCGTAAGTACCGGTGAATTTCTGACCGGGGTACGATTTATCGGCAATGACCGGGCCGAGACCCATTCGGTCATTATGCGGGCACAAAGCCGCACGATCCGGTATATCCGCAGCATTCATTATCTGCCAAGCAAGGGGATTGATTTGGATGCGGGCTTCAGACATGCCGAGGCCATGTAGCAACAAGCGGCCGATTCCGGTCGGAGTATCTTTTCCAACTTTTCCAATGTAGTTGTTATTTTGTTATAACTCCGTTTATTTGCGGAGGAGCTTGACTATCCTAGTCAGGTTCCTCCGATTTTTTTTGCTCTAACGAAACAGGGTATCGTTATTCGTGGTCAAAAGGGTCGTTCCTAAATCTAACGAAACAGGGTAACGCTATTGGAGGCAATTGAAGGCTGAAAGTCAGAATATTGTTGAAATAACGCTATGGTGTTTCGTTAAAATATTTTTGTTGGTGTTTTTGTGGAAATAACGATCTGTAGTTTCGTTAGAATAAAAGCAAAAGTCCGAACCGCGGCAAGATTCCGGTGAGCAGTGTAAGATCGCAGGTAGTCCAAGGCCCACGGTGAATTGCTGTAACGCCGCAGGTAGTCCAGGCTCCTTGGTGAACTGTGCAACATCGCAGGTAGTCCAAGGCCCACGGTGAATTGCTGTAACGCCGCAGGTAGTTTAGGCTTCGGGTGAACTGTGCAACATCGCAAGTAGTCTAGGCTCCTGGTGAACTACGCAACGTCGAGGTAGCCCAAATTCCCTGTTAAGCTGCTGTAATCGTAGGGTAGTGGCTTTTTGGGCCGACATTGGGCCGACATAAGTAGGCAAATCGAGTCTGTGAATGCTGGTTTCTTCGTATAGCACGAAATTTATCTAAAAGTTAAAGCATGTGATTTAGTTTATTTGTACATTAAGATGGAACATATTATAATTAGAATGGTTTTTAGTATGCAGATGGACCGTGTTAGATCTATCAACGTTGTGGAGGCAGGCCATTGATTGAACTTGAGCAGGACCGTAACCAGTTCCCGCGCGAGCCGCTAAGGCTAATGAGCCGGGTGTATAAGTTTATACTTCCCGATGTGCGCAAGGAATTGGAAGGTTGGAGGAAGGTCGCAGGGGAGATTCCTGATCCAGAGCTGAGAAAGCAGGCGCTGGCCAGCATTCAGACAAAGGAATTTCATTGTCAGGGTGGGGCAGTATATGCAGCGGCGAATTTGCCGAAACGACATATTTTAATTCCATTGATTGTTGCTTTTCAAACGATCAGCGATTATTTAGATAATTTATGTGATCGAAGTACTTCAATGAATGCTGATGATTTTCGTTTATTGCATCAAAGCATGCTGGACGCAGTGAATCCGGGGACTGAGCTTGAAGATTATTATGCTTTGCGTGAAGAAAAGGATGATGGAGGGTATTTGCACCAGCTTGTCCAGACTTGCCGGGACAATATTGCTTTACTGCCGGGATATCTTGCGGCAAAGCCCTATATTCAGGATCTCGTCGGGTTGTACACTGATCTTCAGGTTTACAAGCATATTAAGCCGAGTCTTCGTGAAGATGCCCTCATCCAGTGGTGGGATCAACACAAGGAACGTACCCCTCATTTACAGTGGAATGAATTTGCTGCCGCCACTGGCTCGACATTAGGGGTATTTATGCTTTTTCTGGCAGCGAGTAACAAGGAGTTGGATCAAGGCAGCGCCGAGACGATTCGCGATGCTTACTTCCCGCATGTTTGTGGTCTACATATTATGCTTGATTATTTGATTGATCAGGAGGAAGATGAGATTGGCGGGGATCTGAATTTCTGCAGTTACTATGACAGCAAGGAAATAATGCTGCAGCGGATAGCCTACATTGTGGAAGGTGCTCGCCATGACATTAAGAAGCTTCCTGCATCGTCATTTCACCGAATGATTATCGAAGGATTGCTGGCCCTTTATTTATCAGATCCTAAGGTGAGCCAGCAGCAGGAAATCTATGATGTTTCTAAGCGTTTGATGAAAAGGAGCCCGCTGATGAGGCTGTTCTTCTTCGCCAATAGCAAGTGGATCCGCAAACGCCTGTAATTTACGCATTTAAAAGTTGTTTAAAGTTTTATTAATTATTAGGAGGAAATCATCATGTCAGCAGTTAAAAAAATCGCAGTCCTTACCAGTGGTGGAGATTCCCAGGGCATGAACGCGGCTGTACGCGCCGTTGTACGCAGTGGATTGTATTATGGCTTGGAAGTATTCGGAGTTCAAAGAGGGTATCAAGGTCTCTTGAATAATGATATTTTCTCCATGGATATTCGCAGCGTCGGTGATATTATTCAACGCGGTGGCACGATTCTTCAATCGGCTCGCTGTCTGGAATTCAGAACGCCTGAGGGTCAGCAGAAGGGTGCGCAAATTTTACGCGATCGCGGCATCGACGGCCTGGTCGTTATCGGCGGCGACGGCTCCTATCAAGGCGCAGAGAAACTAAGCAAGCTGGGCATTAAGACGATGGGCTTGCCAGGTACGATCGATAATGATATTTCTTTCACCGACTATACCATCGGCTTTGATACTGCGGTAGGGATTGTCGTTGATGCTGTCAACAAACTGCGTGACACGATGTCTTCCCATGAACGGGCTTCTGTCGTTGAAGTGATGGGTCGTCATTCTGGCGACATTGCTCTTTATTCCGGCCTGGCTTCTGGGGCTGAGACGATCCTTGTTCCTGAAGTACCATTCGACCTGAACGAAGTAGCAGACCGGATGCGACAGAACTTTGACAACGGCAAGAGACATAGTATCGTCATCGTTGCTGAAGGTGTGGGCAAAGGCGAAGAAGTGGTTGAAGCAATCAAGAAGCGCCAGCCATCCTTGGAGCCGCGTGCAACGGTGCTTGGACATATCCAACGTGGCGGATGCCCGACTCCATTCGACCGCAACCTGGCGAGCAGACTTGGTGATTTCGCTGTACGCAGCCTGATTGCTGGTGAATCGAACAAAGCCTGCGGTATGATCGGCGGAGAGATGGTACTGACTGACATCGAGAAAGTGGTAGCGACCAAAAAGCCGTTCGATATGAAAATGTACGAACTGGCTTCCCGTTTGTCTCAATAAGGGAGCATAGAGCTACTACTTAATTAAAAAACACGAGGTTCCTTATACGGAATCTCGTGTTTTTTTGCTTATCCCACTTCTAACGAAACAGACAATCGTTATTCGGAGCAAAATGGACCATAAAAAAAACTAACGAAACAGGATATCGTAATTTAGCTAAATTTGCAGAGTTAGACCCTTGTTTCGCCTAAATAACGATATGGAGTTTCGTTAGAGTAAAAAGGGCCTCATATTCGATCTAATAGCGTATCACAGTTTCGTTAGAGCAAGCGGCCCCGTTTTCGATCTATAGCGTGTCACAGTTTCGTTAGAGCAAGCGGCCCCGTTTTCGATCTATAGCGTGTCACAGTTTCGTTAGAGCAAAGAGCCTCATATTCGGTCTAATAGCGTGTCACAGTTTCGTTAGAGCAAACGGCCCCGTTTTCGATCTAATAGCGTGTCACAGTTTCGTTAGAGCAAAGAGCCTCATTTTCGTTCTATAGCGCATCACAGTTTCGTTAGAGCAAGCGGCCCCGTTTTCGATCTATAGCATGTCACAGTTTCGTTAGAGCAAGCGGCCCCGTTTTCGAGCCCATAGCGCATCACAGTTTCGTTAGAGCAAAGGGCCAAATTTTTGGGCCAATAGCTCATTACAGTTTCATTTGCCCCTTGCCGAAGAGGGTGATGCCGGTTAGAGCGGGCAAAGGGAAATCGACCTGCCGCAATCGCATCGTTTCAACTGGTTTACCACAAGTGTCAAAAAAATCGGCTGCTACTTGCGCAATAGAAGTACCGCACCTATTTACTCAGGTTTCTTTTGGAGAAGTGAATCGATGGCGGCGAGGATGGCCTCGGTGGAGGGAAGCCCCTTCTCCGCAAAGGCGATCCGGCCTTCCAGATCGATAACGAATACGGTTCGCTGCTGGGTCAGGAAGCCGAGCGATTTGCCCACTCCATAGAGACGGCGGATGGATCCGCCTTCATCTACAACGAGCGGGAAGCGGTAGCCTTGCTTGGCCGCAAATTTCTCATGGCTGTCCTTGGAGGCGGAATTTACCCCTAGTACTGCGGCCCCTCTCTCGGCATATTCCGACTCGGCATCGCGTACGGCACAGAGCTGCTTCGTACATCCCGGTGTCTCGTCCATCGGATAAAAAATAAGTACAATCGGTTTCTGTCCAAGCAGATTTGTAAGATCGATGGTGCCTTGTGTGCTGTCCGCCCGGAAGAGGGGGGCTTGTTCACCCGGTTTCAGCATAGAGAACACTCCTTCATGATCAATGTGATTGTTCAACTTGCATTACTTGTTGGGCAATTCTTCGCTGTACGACATAGAGACGATGAAGCAAAAGCACAGCTGCGGCAGCCAGTCCGGAGATCAGACCGATCCAGTAGCCGTAAGGACCGAGAGTTGTATACTGGGCCAGAACGATTCCAAGCGGCAAACCGATGACCCAATAGGCTAGCAGACTGATCCAGAAGGCCGGATTCACATCCTTATATCCGCGCAATGCCCCTTGAGTAGGCGTGGCGATAGCGTCGGAGATCTGGAAGAATACAGCGTAGACCAAAAAATGAGTAATCAGGGCAATAACAGCCTTATCACTGGAGTACAGCCCTGCGACACCGTTGCGGAACAGCATCAGCAGCATAGCGGTAATAAGCGATAATCCGATCGCCGTGCCGATCCCGATGACAGCGTATTGCTTCGCATCCTTGAGCCGGGCTGCTCCCGTCTCGAAGCCGACCAGAATGGTAAGCGCCAGACAGATGCTCAACGGAAGCATATACAGGGTAGAAGCAAAGTTGTTGGCCGCTTGATGGGCGGCGATTGTCAGCGTGTCGAAGCGGCTCATTAATAATGTAACCGCCGCAAAAACCGCTGTCTCGAAGAACATCGAGAAACCAATCGGCACGCCGAGCTTCATCAGTTCCTTCCACTTCTCCAGCGAAATATGATGCAGCTTGCCGAATACCCGGTATGAAGCGAAGGGCTGTGCCTTATGTGCGATCCAAAGAGCGATCAGAAAGATGCACCAATACGTAAAGGCCGAGGCTATTCCCGAACCGATCCCGCCCAACCGCGGAAAACCGAGCCGTCCAAAGATAAGCAAATATCCAGCACCGATATTCAAGGGCAGGGAGATCAGGGATATAACCATGGACACACGGGTTTGTCCCAAAGCATCGATAAATGAACGGATGACTATGTAGCCAAATAAGGGCAGAATACCCGTTGATATCGATACGAGATAATAAAATGCGACATGATGCACCTTGGGCTCTAATCCCATTTTATTCAATATAGGAGAAATTAGAAATCCCCCAATAATAAGCACCACGATGCCGACCGCGGCTGCAAGCCACAGAGCTTGCATGACATTGTAGCCAACCTTGTCCGGTTTGCCTCCTCCGATAAGCTGGGATACGATCGGAGTGATCCCCATCAGCACGCCGCTTAAGCCAGTCTGGACTGGAATCCAGAGGCTTGCGCCGATGGCGGTTCCCGCCAGGTCGGCTGGACTGGCGTGACCGGACATGATCGTATCGAAGAAAGTCATCAATGACATCGTAATTTGCGTAACCAGAATCGGGACCAGAATATGCAGGAACTGCATATATTTTTGCTTTAATGTAAAAGTTTCCTTCATGCTCAAGACTCCATTTCATGACAGCAAGCGCTAAGTAAGGTAGTGATGATAGCTCTTATGGATTGTTGAAAGCGCAAAAAACCGTTTCCTCTGCTATCAAGCAAAAGAAACGGCTTGGTGGTGCAGTTACATTCATTTTAATGAAGAAATGCCGAATTTTGATGCTCACAGATGCTGTACTGGATAATTTCCATCGCATCTTCCGGTTCCAAAATGGTCAGACCATCGCGGAGGATGATCATGGAGTTAAGCTCCTTTTGATCCAAGAAAGGCAGCATATCCGGAAACCATTTTCTAACAATTTGTGCCAGTTTTACCGTTTCCATTTCCACTTCAATCACCCTTTCCTCCTAGAATCATTCTGGTTACGAATCATTCGAAATCGGAAAAGCACGAGCTTGTGAAATCAGGTAAAGCGAAGGCAAAAAGATTTATAAAATTATCTAAGGAACCGTTTGACATTATTATAGCACATTGCTGAAAAATTGGAACGGCGTGAGCCGTAGACCTGTGTCTGTTCAGCGTCTGCGGAAGGAGCCCATAACGCCTGTCGTTTCCACAATATTGACGAAGGCGGAAGGATCGGTCTGTTTAATAATTTCTTTTAATTCGGTAAGCTCGTACATGGTCGTAACGGTCATCAGCATATCTTTCTCTTTATGGGAGAAGGCCCCTTCGGTCTTAATTTTCGTAACTCCCCGCGGACGAGCCAGAAGCTGCTTCAATAACTCTTCAGTCTTATCGGTTACAATGAACAGCGTAACTTTATTATGGCTAACATGAATCATATCTAGTACTTTGCCGGTTAAATAAATGGACACCATCGAAGCGAGGGCCAAATTCCAGTTGCCGTTGAGGTAACCCATCGCCAAGATGACGAGGCCGTTCAAGAAGACAAGGATCGCCCCGATGGGGAAATCTCGGTAGCGCGTAATGGCCGAGCCGATAATGTCGAAGCCTCCGGAGGACCCGCCAACCCGGAAGGATATCCCGCTGCCGAACCCGACGAGCACACCGCCGAAAACGGCCGAAAGCAGCGTATCAGAAGCCAGCGGTTTCTCCGGAATAAGCGCCATCATCAGCGTAACTCCGGCAACGGACAGGATGCTAAGTCCAATAAACCGTCTACCCAGCAGAAATAGCCCGAGGATCAACAGCGGGACATTGTAGGCCAGGTACATTGTGCTTATGCTAAATGGCGTGAAGTACCCTGTCAGCATAGCCAGACCGGATACCCCTCCGCTCAGAAGATGTTGGGGAACGAGGAACAAATTGAAGCCTGAGGCAATGAATGCCGCCCCGATCAAGATGATGACACAGTTCCTGATTTCCTTTAACACAAAAAATCCTCCTTAAATTGTAAGTTCAAAAAAGTCCGGTTTTCAGCACCAAGAAAAATGAAGCTTGGGACCGAGGGGCGGAGCATTGGGTAGCCGGGTGCTTGGAGTACCTGGGATATTCCCGTAGGAAGCCTGATTTCGTTGGCCTCTGCTTAGGTCCGGCCGAATTCAAGATTCAATATCGAATAGCTTTCCGATTTGCTTCGTAATCCCAATTGGGCTTTTTGAACAACCTCCTAAAATAATAAGCAGTATACCCACCTGCATTCTACTGGTATTTTTGAAATGATTTATGCTATAATATTTGAGATATTCTTGAGTAGGGATCTCTTTCCACTTTGATGGTCCATATATTTTGGTGAAATGGCCAGTAGAATTCAGGTTGATTTGTCGTCAGATGCTTATTTAGATCCAGAGCTTATGTAAATTTTTCGGGCTGACTGGACAGTCTATAAACAGATTAAACGCTACTTAAGAATACAGTTAAGAAGGTGGAATGTCCACTATATAGAAGGAGTTTGAGGACAATTTGAACACATTTTCAGAATTTGGCCTAGAGCCTAAAGTATTACAAGCTATAACGGAGCTTGGATTTGAGGAAGCGACCCCGATTCAAGTTAAATCGATCCCGATTGCGATGACCGGCAGAGACATGATTGGACAAGCGCAAACAGGGACAGGAAAGACTGCAGCTTTTGGTTTGCCGCTGATCAATAAAATCTCGAAAGATGAAGAGCATATCGTAGCTCTCATTATGACGCCTACCCGTGAATTAGCTATCCAGGTTGCAGAGGAAATTGGCAAGCTGGCCCGCTTCAAGGGAACTCGTTCCTTGGCGATTTATGGCGGACAGGATATCGTTCGTCAGATCCGCGCGTTGAAGAAGAAGCCGCAGATCATTATCGGTACTCCAGGACGTTTGCTGGACCATATCAATCGCAAGACGATTAAGCTTGACGATGTACAGACGGTTGTACTGGATGAGGCCGATGAAATGCTGGATATGGGCTTCATGGAGGATATCCAATCGATCCTGAAGCTTGTCCCCGAAGAACGTCAGACGATGTTATTTTCCGCGACTATGCCTTCAAATATCCAAAAACTGGCGCAGCAATTTTTGAAAAATCCTGAGCATGTATCTGTTATTCCTAAACAGGTAAGCGCCCCGCTTATTGATCAAGCCTATATTGAGGTTAATGAACGTCAGAAGTTTGATGCCCTTTCCCGTTTACTTGATATGGAATCCCCTGAGCTTGCGATCGTATTCGGACGTACGAAACGTCGTGTTGACGAGTTGTCTGAAGCGTTGCAAAAACGGGGTTACTCTGCAGACGGCCTGCATGGCGACTTGTCGCAGAATCAACGTGACAATGTTATGCGTAAATTCCGCGACGGAAGCATCGACGTGCTCGTGGCTACCGACGTGGCGGCTCGTGGTCTGGACGTATCCGGCGTAACGCATGTTGTTAACTTTGACTTGCCGCAGGATCCGGAAAGCTATGTGCACCGTATTGGCCGGACTGGCCGTGCGGGTAAAGAAGGGACTGCTTGGTCCTTCGTAACTCCACGGGAAATCGATCATCTGCATTTCATCGAGCGGATTACCCGCCATAAGATTACCCGCAAACCATTGCCTACGCTGGCTGAAGCGATTGAAGGCAAGCAACGGATTGCCGCTGAGCGAATCCTTGAAATCGTTGAAGAAGGCGAGCTTAGAGAATACAAAGGCATTGCCATCCAATTGCTGGAGCAATTTGATTCTGTCAATTTGCTTGCTGCGGCATTCAAGTTGATTACCGGCGAGAAGAACGATAAGACGTCCATCGAGTTGACTCCGGAAGAGCCAATCCGTGTGAAGCGTCGTAACCCGGACATCCGTTCCAGCGGACGTAAGCCGTCCGGATATGGTAATCGTGGCGGTGGCTATCGCCGCGACAATCGTGAGGGCGGTAACCGCAGTGGCAGCGGCAGCGGCTACAAAGGGGGTTACAACAAGGAAGGCGGACGCGATTCGTATCGCGGCGGTTCATCCGATCGCAAGCCGCGTTCCGGTTACAATAACGGCGAACGCAGACCTAAAAATGGCGGCAGCTTCTCCGACAAGTAATTTGCGTTTTAGTTAACGAAAATCGTTTGGAATAGCAAAGAAGACGAAGGCAAGCTTCGTCTTCTTTTGCTGTTATGATTAATACAAAAAGGTCCGGCTTACAATCACGAGCAGAATGAACAATACCAAGATTGTGCCTGTAGATGTCCATCCACCACCGCAACTACCACAACTTCCACAACTTCCGAATCCACCAACAACACCAGACATTTGATAACCTCCTTTTTTATTAGAAGATGTTCTCGCCTAAGTTTTGAAGTTACGGTATATCTTATGCTGGGTGGATGAACTAGTCTAGACTCTTACCCAGGTGCACGCAAAATAGGCGCTGGATAGTCGGCCATGAATCATGTATAGTTATAAATATAGACAGATTCTGTTACTGATGGAGGGAGATTTTTTGGAAACCAAAGGCTTAATGGGTGGATTATACAAAATAACAGAATGGATTATGCGAATTGCAGGCAGCAATTTATATTGGGTATTATGCTCTTCGCCGATTCTATTGCTCCTAGTTCTAGGGCTTAACTATGTTGCTTCGACCAACATGCCTATCCCCTTTGAAATTTACATGCCTATGGCGGTTTTGGCACCGTTTACACTCTTTCCCGCGACCGCGGCTTTATTCTCGGTGACACGGAAATGGGTGATGGGTGAGACCGATCTTGGCATTACCAAGCTGTTTTTCAGAAGTTACAAGGATAATTACAAGCAAAGTATGCTGGGAGGCATCTTCTACACGCTTCTGATCGTTATCATGTATGTCGATTACGAAGTGTACATGAAGCAATTTAAGAACATGCAGATCCTCGGCATCGTGATGCTTGTATTACTATTTTTCATCTTGTTGTCCTTATTTAATTTCTTCTCCTTAGTAGCTCATTTTCATATGAAAGTTAAAATGTTAATTAAGAATGCTATTTTGCTCACGGTTCTCAGACCTTTCCGCACCCTGTCCACGTTCCTCACTGCAGTGGTGATTGGGCTCATTACCCTGAAGTTCACCTGGTTGATTCCTTTTGGCTTTGCCACGCTGATCGCTTGGATGGCCTACTTCAACTTTAATATCGCCTATACAAAAGTGCAGGAGAAGGTGGAGAGACTCCGTCAGGTGGAGGAGGAAGGCACGCAAGCCGATGGCGAAACGGGTGAAGATGCGGAATCGATGGCTGCTGAATTGACTGAAGGAGAGGACAAAGAGAAGAACTGATTTTTTACCTCGGACAAGCGGGTCAATCGATTTGCTAACAACACCAAGTTTACAATTGAATTAAGAAGTTTTATAATAGGAATACGTCCTGCGATGTACGTTTCGGTTAATTGTTGTTTTGAACCAATGACAAAGTCTCGGGAGACTCACATTACGCCGCAGCTGAAAGGCCCTATCCAGCGGATTAGGGGACTTCAAAAGCGTCGTTGCGGTCACCCACCTGCTAAGAGCAGGTTCGAGGCACGATAATCGGACGGCATAGGCGGGTCTTGCATATTTGCATGCGGCACTTTGAAGGATTTTTTGTGAAAAAGAGTCCTCGAGGTGCCTTTTTTATTTGTCTTCTTCCCGGATTTGACTTTGTTTGTTCTTCAATCAATGTTACACTATAATATAAATTATACTTACTATTTCTTGCCGTTATGATGAAGGAGGAAGAGCAGGTTGTCGCTAAAAAGAACATTAGTTGGGATTTTTCGCAGCTACGAAGGTACAAGTGATCGTGCGAAGACACCTGAATTAAAGACGAGATATTATCAATTATCCAGGGAAAAAGCCTGGGAGGAAATAAGCTCAACTCTGAAGAAAATTCCCGGATATAAAGTCCTGCATGAGGTCCCTAACGTAGGGGAAATTACGTTGGAGAAGCGTACCAAATTCGGACGGGTTATGGATATCACCGTATCGATTGTTTCCACGGGTCCTGTCCGTACAGCTGTCGACGTCTATTCTGCTACCCGAGGTTCGATGGGGGATCTGGGGGCGAACTACCGCAACGTCCTTCATTTGTTCGCCGTACTGGATAAGAAGCTGTCTACCTATAAAGTAACAGCGTAATTAGCGGAACGAGGACAAAAAAGCGAGCAGGGAGGTTTTCCTCCTTACTCGCTTTTCTTGTCATAACATGTATGGGCTGAAAGTTAAGCAAGCAGCTTCTTCACGGCTGCGATCGGCTCTTCATAGTTCGGATGCTCGCCCATTTCGTTAAGGACTTCAATATAACGAATCGTGTTGTCCTTGTCGAGAACGAAGACAGCGCGGTGGTCGAGTGCGAATTCCTTAATCAGGACGCCGTATGCTTTCCCGAAGGAATTCTCTTTGTAGTCAGACAGGGTTACGACGCGATCCACCCCGGCAGCTCCGCACCAGCGGGCCTGTGCAAACGGGAGATCAGCGCTGACGGTAAGAATGATTACATCTTCGCCAAGCTCAGCAGCTTCTTGATTGAACCGCCTTGTTTGGGCGTCACATACGCCTGTATCCAGGGAGGGTACGACACTGATCAGCTTGATTTTGCCGTCATAGTCGGCAAGGGTGGCTTCTTCAAGCAGGTTTTTATTTAACCGGAAATCGGGAGCCTTATCCCCGACCTTCAATTCAGGTCCAATCAAAGTAATGGGATTGCCTTTAAATGTAGCAGCGTTAGTACGTTCTTGAGTCATTTGTCTTCTCCTCCTATTAATTAGATAAAGTTTCTAATTTTAATTATAATCGTTTTAAAAAGAGATTGTCCAACTTATAAAAATAAAGGATGGAGTACAAGGAGGAAACGATATGATCTTTATACGATATGAAGATTGGAGAAGTTACCTGCGTTATTATCCGGTTACGAGTTTGCTTCTGGCCGCTAATATCGTGATGTTTATCATCGAAGTGTTTACCGGAGGTTCAACGGATAACATGAACTTGTTGCGACTAGGGGCTGTTACGGAGCACCCCCAATTATCCAGCGAGTGGTGGAGGCTGTTCGCGGCGATGTTTCTGCACGCCGGGGTGATGCATTTGGTGTCGAACTGCTTCGCTCTTCTTGTCTTTGCGCCGCCTCTAGAGCGATTGATGGGGCATATTAAATACTTCGTGCTGTATATATTCAGTGGAGTGATCGGTAATATCATTACCTTGGCTGTATACCAGTCTCAACATTCTCTGCAATATCATGTTGCAGTAGGAGCTTCCGGGGCTATCTATGGAATTTATGGGGCATTCCTGTTCATTGCCCTGCTGCAGCGCAACCTGATGGATGAGAACTCCCGCAAGACGCTGTACAGCTTGCTTATGATCGGGGTTGTCTATTCCTTTGTCGTGACGCAGATTAACTGGATAGCTCACTTCGGCGGCTTGCTTGGCGGCTTTGTATTATACGCTATTCTCAGCAGATTCATAAAGAATCATTGAACCAATAGAAAGTACATGGTAAATTAAAGAAGTACTGATCTATAGGTGACTTAGTTAACAGATTAAGCGTTAACATTTTGCTCTCACATCCCATAGAACTATAGTCCGGTACGCCAAGGGTCCTGATTTCAAAGGATATCGAACAGATGTGAAATGGAGCGATCAGATTCTGTGGAATTAAGACAACTGCAGTATTTTGTAAAAGTGGCGAAAAAAGAGCATGTCACGCAAGCGGCTGAGGAGCTACATGTGGCGCAGTCGGCGGTAAGCAGACAGATTCACCAGCTGGAGCAAGAGCTGGGCGTCAACTTGTTCATGCAGAAGGGCAGGAACCTGCATCTCACGGCGGTAGGACAATTGTTCTGCAGCAGGGTAGAGACGATTCTGAAGGATTTAGAGCGGGCGGTCATGGAAGTCCATGAGCTGCTTGATCCGGAGCTGGGCGAGATCCGCCTTGGATTTCCGAACAGTCTCGGAATTCATTTCATACCTAGCATCGTCTCGGAATTTCGTAAATTGTATCCTAATGTTAAATTCCGCTTCAGACAAGGAACTTATCCTACATTAATCCGCGATGTGGTCTCCGGAGAGGTTGACCTGGCCTTCATCTCTCCATTTCCGGAGAATCATGATCAGGTGGTTGGAAATATTGTATTGACCGAGGAATTGGTGGCGATTCTCCCGCCCGGACATCTTTTGGCCGGGGAACAGAGCATCACGTTGAATCAGCTGAAGGATGATAACTTTATTCTTTTTGGGAGCGGTTACTCTCTACGTCCTATTGTATGGCATGCTTGTCTGGAAGCGGGCTTCACGCCGAAGGTAGCGTTCGAGGGAGAAGAGACAGATACGATCCGCGGTCTCGTTGCGGCAGGGATGGGAGTAAGCTTGCTGCCGGAAATGGCATTGTATCAGAGCTTCTTGTTGCAGCCAAGCCGCGTACGCATCTCTCATCCGAAAGTGACGAGGACGATTGGCTTGATTCATCGGACAGATGAGAAGCTGCCGCTGGTCGCGCAATCATTCAGAGCGTTCCTGCTGGAATACTTTGGGCTTCAAATTGATACTCCACCGAGTCAATGACCCGGAAGGTACTAACTTAACGATCAATGAAAAATGCACCTCCTTTATCAGGGGGTGCATTTTGGCTTATATGGAGCTATTGCCGCTGGGTCCAACTCGGACAGCGTTAGTCACGATTGCTTGTGAAGATCAAAATATAGCGGAGCAATTCAAGCACAGAGATTAGGGCGGCTGCGACATAAGTCAGTGCAGCGGCGTTCAGGACGTTAGCGACTCCGCGCTCTTCTTCGTTAGTAACGAAGCCCTGTGTCAGCATGATCTTGCGTGCCCGACTGCTGGCATTGAATTCGACTGGCAAGGTAACCAGCTGGAACAATACCGCTGCCGAGAAGAAGATGATACCTAGGCCGATCAGATTAAAGGCTCCGAATAGGAATCCGGCCAAGAGCAGGAACGGCGCTACCCCGGATGCGAAGTTCACAAACGGGAACATGCGATGGCGCAACACGAGCATAGGGTAAGCTTCTTTATGCTGAATGGCATGACCGACTTCGTGGCAGGCAACCGATACCGCTGAGATTGAACTCTCGTAGTAAACCGGCTCCGACAGACGTACGACCTTATGAATCGGGTCATAGTGGTCAGTCAACGCTCCGCGTACTGGCTCAATCGGAATATCATACAGCCCGTTAGCATCCAGCATGCGTCTTGCCGCATCGTGACCGGTTAATCCGTACATATTCGGCACCTGTGAGTATTTATTGAACGTACCCTTTACCCGGAATTGGGCCCATAAGGAGAGACCGAAGGCGAGTAAAATAGGAATTAGCATGACGTTAGAATACATTAATCATTCCTCCAAAGTTTGTAGATATTAGATTGTGTCCGATTAAAGGAAAGGATTCTGTTAGTTCTAAATTAAAAAGGGTTGTGATTCATCAGAATCTGGATCGCTTCAATGCAAGCAAGACTTTGCGGCATCAGGTTCGTGAAGGCTCGTCGGGCTTGGTTCGGTTTGAGATTGGAAATCAACGGCTCAAGCTCTTTAACTTCCCGTTCAAGCTGCTGCATGCGTATTTCCAGGGAGCTCAGCTTTTCGTTAACCTGTTCCTCACCGCTAACCGTGCTCCATTGATTGAGCTTTTCGCGAATTTCCTCTAACGTATATTTTTCTTGCTTCATCTGATTAATACGTTCGAGTCTGTTTAAGGTTTCAGAACTGTACAAGCGGTAATTTTTTTGCGTGCGCGTCTCCGGCCAGATCAGACCAAGTTTGGTGTAATAATCTATTGTTCTTTCGCTAATATTTGCAGCTTTGGCCAGTTCTCCAATACGATACAACTTCATATCCCCAATAGATTCACCCTCTCTCCAATTAATATCAGTATGTGATCTCTATATATAGATTTATGATACTCGATATGCAACTATACAGTCAAACGTTACGCTTTATAAATGATAGTAGCCAAAGAGGGTTGTGTAGATGTAAATTAACACTTGATGTTAAGTATTCTTGCAAGTATTCGAAAGCTTGCCGATTTGGCATTGTTTTATGCATAATTCAGATCATATAATCAGCTTAATCATTATACTTGTGTTAGGAAATATGACATTTAGGGAGCTGGTTGTTTATGAGAAGAAAATGGATCTATGGTCTGTCGGGAATCATCGCCGTCTTGGCGTTCCCGGTTTCTGCATATGCTGCAGAGGGGGAGATTAGTGGTGAGGTTTTACAGGTTGGATTAAATTCGGTTTTCGTATTTTTGGCGGCGATGCTCGTCTTTTTCATGCAAGCAGGATTTGCACTGTTGGAGGCTGGATCGTTAAGAATGAAAAATGCCGGGCATGTAGCGGGCAAGACGGTGCTGACATTAGGAATCGCTGTCCTCACCTGGTGGTTTCTTGGCTTTGGCTTTGCCTTTGGAGACGGTAACGGCTTTCTTGGAACGACCGGCTTTCTGTTCGGCGGCGAGGGAGATATCGGTTCATTTAGCGTCTTCTCCGACATTGGGGTCCCGCTGAACTTGATGTTTCTGTTCCAAATGGCATTCGCAGCGGTATCGTTGGCGATTGCCTGCGGAGGTATGGCGGAGAGAGCAAAACTGAGCGTATATATGGTCTTCGGAACGATATTCATGGTTGTCATCTACCCGATTGTGGCCCATTGGGTATGGGGCGGCGGCTGGCTGGGACAATTGGGAATGCAGGATTATGCCGGTTCAACAGTGGTTCATCTTACCGGTGCGACAGCGGCCCTGGCGGCGATCATACTGCTGAAGCCGCGCCTTGGTAAGTACAATCAGGATGGCAAGCCCAACAGCATTTCAGGGCATAACCAAGTGTTGACGGTGCTCGGCGTGATTATACTCTGGATCGGCTGGTTTGGCTTCAACCCGGGCAGTGCGTTAACGCCCCTGGGGGACGGATTCTTTGGCTTCGTATTAATGACTACGAATCTGGCCGCGGCAGCAGGTGCTATAGCTGCACTGCTTGCTTCCTGGGCTGTGCTCGGCAAGGCGGATATTCCAAGCATGCTAAATGGTGTATTAGCTGCGTTGGTGGCAATTACCGGCTCTTGTGCTTTTGTGGAAGCTTGGGCAGCGATCGTCATTGGTGCGGTTGCCGGGACAGTCACCTTCTTCACCTCCAGATGGTTCGAACGCGCCGGCTTTGACGATCCGATCTGCGCTTTCTCTGTTCACGGGATCGCCGGCATTTGGGGCGCCGTTTCAACCGGATTGTTTGCTACGCCCGAGCTTGCGGAGAGGACCGGGGTAGGATCGCCTGGCCTGTTCTATGGCGGCGGTTTAGGGCAGTTGGGTGTGCAGTTGCTTGGTGTGATCGGCACATTTGTATTTGTGCTCGTGCTTTCTTTTCTCGTGCTCGGTGGAATGAAGCTGCTGATGGGGCTTCGAGTAACGGAAGAAGAAGAGATGATGGGACTGGATATTAGCGAGCATGGCACATACGGATATCCGGAGCAAATGAGCCTGCTGAACCAAACGGTCGATAGCGGAGTTCAAACAGGCAATAATGCTTCTACTTCTCCGGCAGGGTCATAAATACAGATTAGGATATATCGCATGGGATGCGCTTTATGGCGAACTTTAGGGTCCGGGCAAATCGGTATTAAGGCTGGGTGGAAAGGAGGTGGGCGATGCCGAAGGAATTAAAGGATCAGGATTTCGCCGATTGGCTAGGCGAGATTCGAGGAGCAACTTCCTCCCGGGAACTTCTGGCAGCGAGAAACAAACGGCAGAAAATTGTGAACAAAAGCCTGGTGAGTATGGCTGTTGAAGAAGGGAATCGCCAAATCGCACAGATTCATAGGGAAGTGATGTGCAGGGCGCTCACATTGTGTGAGGCAACATGTATTCAGGAGGGCCTGGGCCCTCCTCCTGTTCCATATGCGTTTATTGCCCTCGGCAGTGCCGGGCGGGAGGAACAAACGCTGTGGAGCGACCAGGATCATGCGCTAGTCATCGGAGCAGGAGATGGACAGCAGGTTGATTTCTATTACGAAAGATTTGCTGCCATACTGGTCCGGATTCTTGAGGAGGCCGGCTATCCGCCTTGCCCGGGCAAAGTGATGATATCGAACCCGCTATGGCGCAGGACATTGGCAAGCTGGCAGCAGATGCTTAGTGATTGGAGAGAGGAGCTTGGCTGGGAGCAGGTCCGTTATTTGATGATCGCTGCCGATATGCGCCTGATTACCGGGGATGCCGGACTATTTGCCCAGCTTCGTGCTAATATCGATGAAGTGCTGGGATCTTCCGCAGAGCATGAGCAGGATCTTGTCCTTGCTGTTCTGCGCGGAACAGTTCGCCATAAAGCAGCGTTAAATGTGCTTGGGCAGGTGATTACAGAAAGAAACGGTGAGCATGCCGGTGATTTTGATGTAAAATACGGCCTCTATTTGCCAATTGTTAATGCGGTGAGGTTTTTGGCAGTAGAACACGGCGTTGTCTCCAGTAATTCAACATTGGATAGGCTAAGGCGGTTATATGAATTGGAGGCCCTGCCTTTCCGTTGGATTGAAATGTGCCGCGAGGCATTTATAATCGCCCTTAAATTCAGGTCCCTGGCGGCAGGTTATGAGGGCGAGAACGGTCTGTTGACCGGCAGCAATTATTTGCCGCAAGCGATGCTCAAGCAGCGGGAGATCAGGAGGGAGCTGCAGGAGGCCCTCGGAACTGTCAAGCTGATATATCGATCGCTGGAGCGCCAGCGCCGCTATGCGGAGAGGATCTGGTCATGAAGGACTCAATGAAGAGAAATGGAATTTTCTGGGATATTATGAAGGAGGGAGTGCTGCCGTCCAGGATCGCTTCTATGCTCAGCGCACCCAGCGCCCAGCAAATCGCTTTTGTCCGGTCATTAACGCGGGGGCAGCGGAGAACGGAGACACTGCACGTGCCTTTGACCGAATTAGGGACGGCGGTACTCGATCTGGAGACGACGGGATTCCATTATAACCATGGGGACGAAATTCTGTCCTTTGGCGCGGTTAGGGTGGATGGGATGGAGGTCGACAGGGAAGCATTCTATTCTCTAGCCCGACCGGGAACGGCCATTCCAGAGCGAATTATAGAACTGACCGGCATTACCCTGCAGGCTGCGGAAGAGGCACCTGCTTTGCTGCAGGTGCTTCAGGATTTTATGAGCTTCGTGGATGATCGGGTACTGATTGCCCACGGCAGTGCGCATGACAAGGCTTTTTTGGATGCGGCCCTCTGGAAGACAACGAGGGTGCATTTAGGCCATCGGGTATTGGACACGATGATGATTGCGCGGAAGCTGGTGCCAAATCGTCCAATATCTGCTCTGGATGACTGGCTGCGTATATACGATATCCCGATTGGACGGCGACATCACGCGTTAGAGGATGCTAAAATGACCGCGCAATTATGGGTGAAGCTGATCGACCACTTAGCGCATACGGGGGTTGTTACTCTGGGGGATCTGTATCATTTTCTTGGAAAATCGTGAATGGGCTTAGAGCTGCGAATAATTGCATTTATTTACTTTCAAGCTGTAACAAATCCCTGAATCAGGGTACAATATACTAATAAGACATTAAATTTTAAAGGAACGGATTTCTCATGAGACGACATAAATGGATCCTGGCAGGATTGATTATCTTATTAGCAGCAGTATTGTACGTTAATTTGGGTCAAGGCTCATTCGGCTTATGGGGGAAGGGCGAAAAGGAAGCCGCGGCCTCCAGCCAGTCGTTAACCGAGCTGATTGCGGCGGGAGCGCCTAAGCCTGGGACGCCGGCCCCCTCATTCACTCTGGAAGGCCTGAACGGTCAGACATATACAGTAGGTGGAGAACGTGACAAAGCCCTGCTATTGAACTTCTGGGCATCCTGGTGTGATCCTTGCAAAGAAGAGGCGCCGGATTTGGTTGCCCTGGCGAAGAAATACGGGGATTCACTGGATGTGTACGCCGTGAACGTCACCTTATATGATCAACTCGATAAAGTTAAGAAGTTTGTCGAGGACTATGATTATACCTTCCCAGTATTGCTCGATAAGAAGGAAGAGGTTTACCGCAAATTTAACGGGATGGCCTTTCCGACAAATGTACTGATCGGGAAAGATGGCGTCATCCAAGAGGTGATCATAGGCTCACTTTCCGCCAAGGATTTGGAAGCCAAATTGAAGAAGCTGACGAATTCGTAGTAATCCGTATTTGCTGCGAATACCTGTATATAGGCTTCTTTTTTGCCCCAACGCGATCCTGAACCGCCCAGCAATGCGTTAATTCTAACGATACCCGGTTTCGTTAGAATTAACGTTATTTGATTTTGGGGAGGAAAAGAGCTTTGGACTTGACCCGGTGTTATTTCAAACGAAGGGCAGGCGAAGGGGCAAGATCAATATGTTATATCAAATTTTTAATTAACCACGGCTTTATCAATGACAGAACCACTTCTGGCTGCATCGCTTTGGTATGATCCATGCCGCTTCCTTTTAGAACCTCTACATCCCATCCAAGGTGTTCTAATTCTTGTTTGTTTTTCTGGAGTATCCCGGCAATATCAACGGTTACACTGCCGAAGTTTTCTCCATAAATAATAGTGTCTTGCTCCCCGGCAAAGGTTAATCTCGGAATTGTGAATGGTTGCTGGATTTTTCGATCATCAAAGGTTATCAAGTTTTGGTACATAGTAACAAACTGTTTGGTTTGATCCGCGTCGATCTTTACCTTAATATTGTCCCAATCTATTTCTTCTGGGCTAATCGGGACGGGTTCATCATCAGCGGCTGAATTTTGGTGATTTAGAGCCTGCTCATAAGTTTTATTGGTCACTACCATCATTTCTTTATACGGGCCGTCTATTGGAGGAAAGCCGCCCATCATTAAACTTTCCAGTCGGTCTGTCCGAATGGCTAATTGCAACCCGGCCAGAGCTAACCAGGAATAACCGTAATAGCTGAATTTCTTAACGTTCATTTCGTCGGCGATGGTTAAAAAATCGTTTGTAATATTTTCAGGTGTGAGATTGTCAGGGCTGGGATGCTGAAACCGGTGTCCCTCGTAATCGAAAGATAGGATCTGAAACTTGTCCATGAGTCCCTCGATAAAATGTTTTCCTGATTCGGGGTCTACTCCCCACAACTTTAAGTTTTCCGCCTCTTGCCCATATACGGATTCTTTAGCACCCGGAAGCATAATCGTTACAGAGCCGGGATTGCCAGTTAGACCAACCTTTAATTCTGATCCATCCGCAAGCGTTATGTTTTTCTCCATATTTAATCCCTCCTAACTGATTTACATCTATCGTATAACATTCATGCAATCTTTCGGATTCGCTCTGTTTTCTACTTAATACATGGGGGTCTTCTTCAAAATATGTTATCGTAGCACTTGAAGGTTTTACTTTAAGTTTGTGGTTTAAAGCTGACTTTTGAACCACTTCTTTAAAAAGGAGTTATAAATGGAGACATATAGCCCTAAACAAATTGCGGATGCCTTAAAGGTCAGCACCACCACCTTGAGAAGATATGAAGAACAAGAGCTTATTCCTGCTGTACCAAGAACCAAAGGCAGCCATCGTATGTATACTTCGATACACTTACAAGCTTTTACTGCTATCAGAGCGATGCTAAAAGGGTATGACATCCCTGTTGTTTACGATGTTATGAGAAGGTGTAAGCAGGCAAGATTTGAGGAAGCCCTGTGGTTCGTTAATGAACAGCAATATCATATTCAGGTGGAAAGGCGGCGAGTCGAAGAAATCCTCACGATGATTCAAAATACTGATTTTACTAGATATCAAAATGTAAAACTAACAGAATATATGAGCATTGGAGAGGCTGCAAAAATAGCGGGGGTAAATCCTTCAGCGATTCGTCATTGGGAATACGAAGGTTTGGTTCACTCGGAAAGAAATGAGGAAAACGGCTATAGAATGTTCTCAGTAGCGGAACTGCGTAAAATACTGGTCATCAGCAGCTTGCGAAAGACCGTTTATTATATAGAAAATATGAAGGAGTTATTAAATGATTTGGATGTCCAAAGCTATGACAAAATCGAACGTTCTTTTCAGCTGGCTTTGGAAAATTTGAATCGTCAGCTATTGGATCAAATGAAGGGAATTGCAGAACTGATTAAATATATAGGCTTATATCAAGAAGTAAATATCTAACACGGGCATAAGCGCCTTGTTTTGCGGTGATCTCTTTAATCTCCTCCTTGCCGCAGGTTTAGGAACAGGGCTTGCGCTTGCATAGAAAAAACCTGCATTTTTCAGCAGGTTTTTGTTAACGTTCATTGTCTATGGCAAGTCTTAGTGATTTACAAGGCCTCTCTCGACCGATTGGATCTCCTCGTAGCCTTCACGCTTGTCTTGTCCAAGCAGGGCGTACAGGAAGCTGTCAACAAGCGCCTCCCAGCTTGCTTCGATAACGTTGCTGGAGACGCCGACTGTACTCCAGGAGTTCTCCACGTTGGAGGATTCAATCAAGACGCGAACCTTCGAGGCGGTGGCCTCTTTATCGTCGAGGACACGAACCTTATAGTCTGACAAATGCACCTCATTGAGGCCCGGATAGTAGCTGATCAGCGCCTTGCGCAGCGCGTTGTCCAGCGCATTGACCGGACCGTTGCCCTCAGCGGCCGTATAGATAGAGTTGCCATCGATGTTCAGCTTGACGAACGCCTCGGATACAACCGGTTTTCCGGCTGATTTCTCAACAAGCATTTTAAAGGACTCGAACGTGAACAGTTTCTTCACTTCTCCGTTCGCCTCTCGCAGCATTAGCTCAAGCGATGCGTCGGCTCCTTCGAATTGATAGCCTTGATGCTCCAGTTCCTTAATTCGGTCAATCACTTCCCGGGTGCTTTCTTTTTCCGGATCAAATTCGATTCCCATCTTCTGTGCCTTGGACAGGATGTTGCTCTGTCCGGCCAGTTCAGAGACAAGCACGCGCTGGTGGTTGCCCACTGTCTCAGGCACGATATGCTCGTAGGTACGGGCATCGCGCAGGATCGCCGATACATGGATGCCGCCTTTATGAGCAAAAGCGGCTGCGCCTACATAAGGCTGGTTAACTGGCATATGAACATTGGCAATCTCGCTTACGTAGCGGGCTGTGTTCGTCAGTTGCTCCAGTTGCTTCTCTTCAAGAACCTGATATCCAAGCTTCAGCTGCAGGTTCGGGATAATGGAGCAGAGGTTGGCGTTGCCACAGCGTTCGCCATAGCCGTTCATAGTCCCTTGGATCATTTCGGCACCGGAGCGAACTGCGCTGAGCGTATTAGCCACTGCCAGTTCACAGTCGTTATGGGTATGAATGCCAAGCCTTGCAGTTCCGGCAATCTGCCCGCCAAGCGCAGCAACGATGTCGGACACCTCGTGAGGCATGGTTCCACCATTGGTATCGCACATGACCAGCCAGTCTGCACCTGCTTCTTCAGCTTTGCGCATTACGGCTAAGGCATATTCGGGGTTGTTCTTATAGCCATCGAAGAAGTGCTCGGCATCGAACATCACCTCAAGCCCGCGTTGCTTCAAGTAGGCAATAGAATCATAGATCATCGCCAGATTCTCTTCCAGAGTAGTCTGCAGTGCCGTATGCACGTGGAAGTCCCATGACTTGCCGACAAGCGATGTTGCCTGTGCACCGGAGTCGATAAGACGCTGCAGATTGGCATCATGCTCGGCCAGACTGTTCTTGCGGCGAGTGCTGCCAAATGCTGTAATCTTCGCGTTCAGACGCAATTCTTTAACTCGGTCAAAAAATTCGATATCCTTACTATTGCTGCCGGGGATGCCGCCTTCAATGTAATGGACACCTAACTGATCCAGCTTCTTGGCAATCTTCAATTTGTCCTCTGCGGATAAGCTGATGCCTTCTCCTTGAGTACCGTCGCGCAAAGTAGTGTCGAAGATAGTTAAAGCTTTTGACATAATGGAAGTATCCCCCTTTGGAAGTCCTCAAAAATAAAGCACCGGTTTAGGTATATTTTCTAATTATATCATCCTGATATTTTAAATGTAATATAATTTTCGTTAAAAGTTTATCGTGATATTGACCGTTTTTTGCTGAAAAGGGTATGCTGAAATTACTAGTATATAAATGAGGGGAAACGCTTGGATAATGTCGATAAATACTATCCCGCCAAAGGGCGGGTTGTGCTGCATGTCGATATGAATGCTTTCTACTGTTCGGTGCATGAAGCGGAGGAACCGGAGAAATACCGGAATCGTCCGACCGCTGTAGCCGGTAGCGTGGAACTGCGCAAGGGAGTCATCGTTACTTGCTCCTATGCGGCGCGTCGGAGAGGCATATCTACGGGGATGACAGTCAGCCAGGGGCTGAAGAAGTGCCCGGAGCTCATCGTAATTCAGCCGGACTTTCATTTGTATCGGAAATACTCCAAAGCTTTTATGAATATCGCTTATAGCTATACTCCGCTATTGCAGGCCGTATCTATTGATGAATGCTACCTGGATATTACCGGCTCGAAGCAGTTTGGCACACCGATGGAAATTGCACAGGCGATTCAATCGCGTATTGCCAGCGAGCTTGGTCTTCCATGCTCCATTGGGATAGCACCCAACAAGCTGCTGGCCAAAATGGCCTCGGATATGAAGAAGCCGAATGGCATAACGGTGCTGCGGATACGTGATGTGCCAGCCTTGCTATGGGATAAGCCGTGCCATGAAATGTTCGGAATCGGCAGGCGGACGGCAGAGAAGCTGAAGAAGATCCGCATATATACGATCGGACAACTGGCGGTAGCGGATGAGCGGTTGTTGTTAGAACGTTTCGGCGTGGTTGGACACTGGATGAAACAGGCGGCGAATGGCCATGACGACACACCGGTCATCGACGAGCGGGAGAAGAATAAATCGATCGGACATACGACGACCCTGCCGCGGGATATTCGTGAAATGGAGGATGTCCAGCGGGTGCTGCTGAATTTGGCGGATCAAGTGACACGGCGCTTACGCAGGCAGCAACTGATGGCTCAGACGGTGCAGATTACGATACGCACCCCGGACATGAAGACGATAACGAGATCCCATAGCCTGGATAATGTGACGGAGAGAGCGGAGGATGTATATACGGAAGCCTGTAAGCTGTACAAGCAGCACTGGAGCACTGAGAAGCCGATTAGACTGCTCGGTATAACTTTGCAGAATCTGTTGCCCAAGGAGCAGGCAGCGCTGCAGCTGGATCTGTTCGATTATGAACAGCAGCCGAAGAAGGAATCGCTGACGAAGACGATGGATATGCTGCGCGATAAGTTTGGGGAGAGCGCTGTGCTAACGGCGGGAATGCTGTCGGATGATCCTTCGGCACTGATCCGCAATCACAAAGTCCGCGGTACTTCGCTACAAACCGATTTTCTTCTGGATAAAGATCAAGCAAATGATGATAAATGATCCAGGTATTCGAATGGAATAATGCGGAAAATGAATTGAAATTGATTGGTATTTATATTATATTGGTCATGGTGATAACAAAGCACCGGACTTGTACCGTTTATTCAGGAGGCAGAAAAAATGGCTAAATTTACTTGGGTTGAGAAGGATACTTGTATCGCTTGCGGCGCTTGTGGCGCAACGGCACCAGATATTTATGATTATGATGACGAAGGTTTGGCCGAAGTGATCTATGAAGGCGACGCCAACCGTGGTGTGACCGAAATTCCTGAAGACCTATTTGATGACCTTCAAGACGCTTGTGACGGATGTCCTACAGACTCCATCAAAGTAGCGGATGAACCATTTAACAAAGAAGGTTAAGTTATTTAACGGTAAGCACCGACTGTTAATAGCATCATAAGACAGGGACTATCTGCTCGCTAGATGGCTAGAGCGATTCCTCCCTATTCATAGTGGGAACCTCTCCTTCCGGATGGAAGGGGAGGTTCTTGTTTGCATTTTGGTCATCTTTTAATAGTAGATAATGTGGCTGCAAGTATGTCTGTAGATCTAGTTCCGGATTCTGTAAAAATAGGACGATAGACTGTTTTCTTCTGTTATATAGAGAAAAATCCAAGCTTATGCCGATATATATAATAGATGAACCTAATATTATAGTGAGAGTTCAAACAACCTCTAAATATATCGGAGGATAGCCATGAAGAATACGGCTTACCTGAAGAGCTATGTGAAGAATCACCCGGATAATAAAATGGCCTGGTATTTGCTGGGCAAGGAATATGAGAGCGCTGGGCAAGAAGGGAAAGCCCAATATTGCTATAATCAGGCAGGAAGCGTCTATGAAGCCTTCGAGGCAACCAAGATCCCGGCGGATCTATGGCAGGAATATCAGGACAAGCTGCATCAGGAATCTAGACGGAAAGAGGAGCGCAAAGGGCTTGTGCGTAAGATTGGCATTGTACTTGTGTTCCTGCTGCTGCTTAATTTGTCATCCGCCTATGCGCCGGGACAATTTGCAACGGATCTCCCTGTCGAGGATGATTCAGCCACTGTCGCAGAGGATCTGGGGCTTGTCGTTAAGAATCCGAGTCAGGACCGCGAAGCAATGTGGCCGGAGGGCGAGAGAAATTGGGGCATCGGCAGCCCCTTTGAAGGCCAGGGGACGGAGTTTACGGCTAGCGCTTATCAGAGCAATATTGATAATCCTTACAAGTCGCTGGAAGATTTGTATGGCGATAAGCTAAAGACGTCGGCTTCAAAGGTAGTTGTACTTGGAATGAAACAGAAGGCCGAATGGCTGATTTGGTCCAAGGAGATGCCGGTCGTATACGAGTTGGACAAAAGTCCGCAGGATGGCGTAATGAAGGTACAATCCTATGATCCGAAGGCATGTCAGTGCACCCCGCCGGATGCGACCAAGCTGCAGAAGGAAGGCAAGGCATGGATCGAGAGACAGGAGACGCTGGCGGTTCTCTCCACGGCGATACACACATACAAGGAGCAGAAGGGCAGCTGGCCGGAGAGTCTGGATCAATTGGTACAACCATTTCCGGATAATTGGTTGGCCGGCAGCAACCCGCTCATGAGGCATGAATTCAAGCGTGTGCTTGCATTGCAACAGCACGCCGGCAGCACACCTCAACAGGAGGAGGGGCAGCATCCGTCTGCAAGCGAAGAGCGTCTGAGCAGCAATCCAGGCGGCGAACCGCTTTATTTCAAGGAGCCTTTGCGCATTGTCATCGACAAGGAGGCTCATCTGCTGGCAGTTGCAAGCGGGAACATAATGTTAAGAAGTTATAAGGTAGGGCTTGGCGGTGATAAAACTCCGGACGGAACCTTCAAGGTTTCCGATAAGGTGATTAACCCGAACGGGAAGGACGATGGCGACTTCGGCAGCCGCGGGATGCAGCTGTCGGATACGAATTATGCGATCCATGGGACGAATGAGCCGGATAGCATCGGCAAGGACGAATCGCTGGGCTGCATTCGAATGTTGAAGAAGGATGTCGAGGAGCTGTTTGATTTGATTCCGCGTGGGGCCAAGGTTGAGATCGGCAAGGGGATTCTTCCGCAGCTGGAGAGCGTACCGAAGGAACGGTTCGTTCTCAAACGGAGTCAGGATCAGACGAATCCCCACCGTACCTACCATTGGCTGTTATAAAATCTTGAAACTCATATCTTAAAGCTTGGTCAGGACTAGGACGATGATTACGAACAAGATGAGCACGCCGGTTACCGAACCGGCCCAGATAAGCGCCTTCTTGTTTACTTCGTCCTTTTTCTGCTGCAGTGTAGGCGGCTTGCGTTTGTTGGACATGGACAAATCCCCTCTCTTCTACATTTGCTTTAAGGAGTATACACTCTATATTTTATAGAGGTTGTTCAAAAAGTCCACATTTGTTCACGCCATGAACGGGATTTTCTCGGAAATTTTATAGGCTTGTTTTCCTACTCCACAGGAACTCTTAACTTTTCTTTTGCCGCAGAAACGGCTAAACTGGATAAGGAGATAAAGTTAGCGCTAGGGCGAATGATCGGAGTGAAGCGGAAACGTGTTGTACCGTAATTTTGGAAAACCCATTTTTTTTAAGCTGGACCCAGAGGCAGCACATCATCTGGTGATCGGTGGTTTACATAAAGCAGCGAAAGTACCAGGAATGATTCCTGTGGTTCGCGGAATGTATGGTGTATCGGAAGTGCCGGAGCTTGCTACAGATTTATTCGGTATTCATTTCCCTTCACCTATTGGATTGGCCGCCGGACTTGATAAGAATGCCGAAGCGGTAGAAGGGTTTTCTTCGATTGGATTTGGCTTCATGGAAGTGGGGACGGTAACCCCCAAAGGACAGCCTGGCAATGAACAGCCAAGACTGTTCAGGCTTCCTCCGGACGAAGCACTGATCAATCGTATGGGATTTAACAACCGGGGTGCTGAAGCAATGGCGGATAGACTGGCCGCATTGACCTCAAGGCGTATCCCGGTCGCGGTCAATATCGGCAAGAATAAACTGACACCGAATGAAGAAGCGCATACGGATTATGAGAAATGCATCTCGATTCTGTATCCGCAGGCGGACTTTTTTGTTGTCAATATCAGTTCACCGAATACGCCGAACCTGCGTAATCTGCAGCATGGGAGCGAACTGGCTTCCTTATTGAAGGCTGTGACGGATGAGATGGACGTGCAGGCGAAGCGTTGCGGAACTAGAAAATCGGTTCTGGTCAAGATCGCTCCTGATGTCAGCGACGGGGAATTGGAATTTATGATCGATACGATCCAGAATAGCGGAGTATCCGGACTGATTGCAACCAATACGACGATATCGCGGGATGGCCTGGCGCATGACAATGCGAAGGAGACCGGGGGCTTAAGCGGTAAGCCGCTGAAGGCCAGATCGACGGAAGTGGTGTCCCGTGCTTACCTCCAGACGGGGGGCAAATTGCCGATCATTGGATCGGGCGGGATATTTACTGCAGAAGATGCTTATGAGAAAATTCGCGCAGGCGCGAGCCTGGTAGAAATTTATACGGCGCTGATTTATGAAGGCCCCGAGATCAACCGCAAGCTGCAGCGTGGCCTAAGGGAGCTGCTGCGGCGGGATGGGTTCTCCCATATATCCGAAGCGGTAGGTGCTGATCACCGTTAAGGGGCTACTGAAGATAGGAGGCACAACAATGGATAGTAGAGATTGGGGAACGTTTTTGCTTCCATATGAACAAGCTGTTGAAGAATTAAAGGTTAAGTTCAAGACGATGCGTTCCGAATTGAAGAAAATCGAAGAGTATGCTCCGATTGAATTCGTGACGGGCCGGGTCAAGAAGATTTCCAGTATTCTCGATAAAGCGAAGCGATTGAACGTGCCGATGGAAAATCTGGAGACGGGGATCGAGGATATCGCCGGCATTCGGATTATGTGCCAGTTCGTAGAGGACATCCGCCGGGTGGCGGAATATATCAGGAAGCGGAAAGACCTGACGGTGCTGTACGAGAAGGACTATATCACAAATTACAAGGAGAGCGGCTACCGCAGCTTCCATATGATCGTGGAATATCCAGTGCAGACTTCGCTAGGACAGAAGAATGTGTTGGCTGAGATTCAGATCAGGACCTTGGCCATGAATTTTTGGGCTACGATCGAGCATTCCTTGAATTACAAGTATCGTCAGATGCTGCCTGAAGAAATGCGCGTTCGATTGAAAAAGACGGCCGAGGCAGCGTTTATCCTTGATAATGAGATGTCCAGCATTCGCCAGGAAATTCTCGACGCCCAGAAGAGCTTTGAGGATGATTCCAGTATCGTCTCCTCCGTGCTTGGGGCAATCCATCGCTTGTACTTCTTCCATATGGTATCGGAAGCAATTGCGGCTCAGGAACGCTTTAATGAGCTGTGGGAAGCGCGGGATATGGAAGGAATGAAGGCCTTGCTGACTGAAGTTAAGGCGATGATTCATCGTTCCAAGACCGATGCCGAGGAATCTGCAAATGAAGAATGAGCCGTTGTACTTGGCGTTCCTGGTCTATTTTAATCGTGATAGGGATTACTTCGAGTGTCATGAAGTGATGGAGGAGCTGTGGCTGGCTCAGCAGAGTGATCCGCTCTATAAAGGGCTTCTACAGATTGCGGTGGGTCTATTCCATTTCCGCTACGGGAACGTAATAGGGGCAAGAAAAATGCTGCTTTCCGCGGTGGAACGCCTTAAGCCTTATCCTGTAGATAGCCTGGGTATTGATCTGGAAAAGCTGCGCAATGAGGCTGCCCTGTATGCGGCCAAGCTGGAGGCTTACGAGCAAAGCCCGTTCAGCCACTACGATCTGACGATCGATATCATAGATCCTGAACTGGGGGAGGCTGTAGAGCAGGCTTCTGCTCAGATCTCCCCCAATATTCCGCAGAGGCGGCGTCCGATGCGGGGAGCGAAGCACGTACAACGGCGGCAGGGCTGATCAGGCCTAGATTGGGATGAAGGGATTCGGTTTATGGTTTATAATGAAGAGATTAGCCGCTTTTGCGATAGCGAGAGCGGCTTTTTACATAAATGATAGCATTTCCTGCTTATAACTTCCTTTCGCGAAAAACCAGGGGCTTGTGGTACAATAGTTTTGCTTTTTGATTTCACAAGTCTATATAGATGGAAGGTATAGCATGGGGTTACAATTACCGATCGCTTTTACGACAAAAATGCAGCAACTGCTTGGGGATGAATATGAAGAGTTTTTCGCTTCTTATGAGAAGCCGCGTTATGCCGGTATTCGCATAAACACGCTAAAAATCGATGTAGAATCTTTCCGCGCAATATCTCCGTTCGAGCTTAAGCCCATTCCGTGGTGTAAAACAGGCTTCTATGTGGAAGAGGGCCTGAAGCCAGGCAAGCATCCGTATTATCATGCAGGATTATATTATATTCAAGAACCAAGCGCGATGGCCCCGGTTGAGGTGCTAGATGTTCATCCGGGGGATCGAGTACTTGATCTGTGTGCAGCTCCTGGAGGCAAATCAACGCAAATCGCTGCCAAGCTGAGCGGCCAAGGCCTTCTGGTGACGAATGATATTAGTGCAGAACGCACCAAGGCGTTGGCTAAAAATATTGAGTTAAACGGTGTCCGCAACGCGATCGTCTTGAATGAGACGCCCGAGCGGATTGCGGATCGATTTCCCCAGTTTTTCAACCGCATTCTGATTGACGCGCCTTGCTCTGGCGAAGGAATGTTCCGTAAGGATGAAGAAATGGCCAGACAGTGGGAGAAGCGGTCGCTTGAGCAATATACAAATATGCAGCATGATATTCTGCATACAGCTGCCAAAATGCTGTCTCCTGGCGGGAGGATTGTATATTCCACTTGCACCTTCTCGCCGGAGGAGAATGAAGCGATTATTGCAGGGTTCCTCCAGGAGTATGAAGATTATGAAGTTATACCGTTGCCCGGAGATGGGGGCTTTGCGCCTGGACGAGCCGATTGGCTCGTCCAGGCGGAAGGTTTGACAGACTTGACTACGAGTCAAGGGCTCACAGCGGAGACGGCTGCCAAGACAGGCTGTTGCGGACGGTTATGGCCGCATCAGGTCGATGGGGAAGGCCATTTTCTGGCTATACTCCAGCATCAGGGATCAGTGGATTCATCGCTGGATTTGATTCAGTATGTGCCTGGTAATCATGCTGCACATTCCACGGATCATGCCGCGCCTGTGAAAAAAGGGAAAATACGGCCACACGGTCGTACCAAAGAAGCGCGTACACCGGGGAAGCCAGCGACGGAGGATAGCGAGCTGCTGGCGGGTTGGGAGCAATTCAGAGATGAGCAGCTTCGGCTGCAGCCTGCCTGCGAGGTGATGGTATACGGGGCAAATCTATATATTTCTCCGCTGTCCAAAGACAGGCTGAACGGTCTAAGGACGGTTCGTTCGGGCTGGTATGTCGGCTCGGTCAAGAATGGGCGCTTTACGCCCGCGCATCCGCTGGCTACCGCACTCAAACCTGACGAAGCGTCCCGGATACTGGAGCTGTCCGTCCGCGAGGGGGAAGTTGTTAGATATTTGAAGGGCGAGACGCTGGAAATTCAGCAGTCCCGCATTCGTTATATAGAAAATTTGGGCCCGAAGGGGTTCGTATTAGTTACGGCGGAGGGCTACCCATTAGGTTGGGGCAAGTGGATCGACGGAATCCTTAAGAATGAGTATCCTGCCGGTTGGAGGTGGACTTAAGCGATATGGGAACAGGCAAGAAGACACAGAGAATCGATAAGATTCTTGGTAATCTGGGATATGGATCACGCTCGGACCTGAAGAGAATGGTGAAGCAAGGGCGGATTTTATTGAACGGATCTGTTGTGAAGGATAGCGGCGCACAAGCTGATCCTGAACTGGATGCGATTGAGATTGACGGAGAACGTATCGTTTATCGGGAATTCATCTATATTATGATGCACAAGCCGCCGGGCGTCATTTCCGCGACCGAGGATTTAAGGGATCGGACCGTCATCGATCTGCTGCCGGATGAGTTCAAGGTATTTGCCCCCTTTCCTGTTGGAAGACTGGATAAAGATACAGAAGGACTGTTGCTGCTGACCAATGACGGCGGACTGACTCATGATCTGCTATCCCCGCGCAAGCATGTGCCGAAGACTTACTTGGCGGATTGTATCGGACGTATCGGGGAGTCGGAAATTGCCTGGTTCCAGGCGGGGGTGCAGCTTGATGACGGTTATGTGACAATGCCTGCGCAGCTGGAGATCCTGGAATATGGAGAATATGACGATGGGACGGTTAAATCACGAATATCCCTGACGATCTCGGAGGGGAAGTTCCATCAGGTGAAGCGGATGTTGGAGGCTGTCGGCTCCAAGGTAACTTATCTAAAAAGGGTAACAATGGGGCCGTTGGAGTTGGATGCTTCGCTGCCGATAGGCTCTTTTCGTGAATTGACTGCAGCCGAGCTGGAGGCGTTGAAGAATATTAAGAAATAGAAAATAAATAGGTTCAAAAGTTCCAAGGCCGCACCGAGAAGGATGGATGAAGCCCGGGGACTTATTGGACTATAAATAAAGAGGAGTGGTGAGAGATGAAGTATAAATTGATTGCTCTGGACGTAGATGGGACGCTGCTGACGGATGATCATGTCCTGACACCGGGGACGATTGAAGTGATCAAGCAGATTGCAGGGCAAGGGGCAGAGTTTGTGCTCTGTACAGGACGTGCTCCGCTCAGCTGTATTCCTTATATGGAGCAGATGGGACTGGAAGGATATGCGATCACGCATAATGGCGCGGCTACCGTTAGCGTAAACGGACAGGTCATTCACCACTTTGAGATGCGCAGCGAGGGGCTGAAGCCTTACATTCAGTATTGCGAGCAAAACCATGTGCATTATGATCTAAATACGACGTTTGGGTTATATGTGGAGGGAGCATCCCGGCTTAGCCAGGAAGCGCTCGATATGTACCATAAGTTTCTGATCGAGCCGAAGGATCTCACAGAGCGTCCTGAAGACGATCCTTTTGTGAAGATGACCTTATCCGGCGATATTCCGGTGATGGATAAGATTATGGAGGAATGGAGCACCTGGACGCATGAATTCAACGTACTTCGCAGCGGCGATTATTTCATTGATCTGATGCACAAGGATTCCTCCAAAGGCTCAGCGCTGAAGCATCTGGCAGCAATGCGCGGAATACCTGTAGAGAATGTGCTGGCCATCGGTAATTATTATAATGACTTAACGATGCTGGAATACGCCGGCCTGGGCATTGCTATGGATAACTCGCCGCAGGAAGTCAAGGATGTGGCCGATGTTATGACCGCTTCCAATAATGAGGAAGGCGTCAAGATCGCCTTGCAGAAGTATTGCCTATAGAATCGTAAATCGTACAGAATAAGCAAGAGCGGAGGAACATAGGGTTCCTCCGCTCTTTGTCTTAGTCGTTCGCATTAGATGAAAAATGCACGGGTGATGATAACGAGCAGGATGAACAGTACAAGAATGACACCTGTCGAAGTCCACAAACCACCGCCATATACTTCGCCCATCGTGATTCCTCCCTTGGTCTTAACTTGTTCCCGTTCACCACGGGATACGGTATTTTATGTTACTCAGCGAATATGGTATGGACTTCTACCATGGTTTACAGAAAACAGGGGCTTAGCCTCTGGGCGAATTCCCCGTCGGATCTAACGCTCTTGGGGCCTGGCGACTCGACTAATGCATGAGACGAAGTCCTTTGGGAAGATGATTCTTCAGCTGCCCTCCGCTGGCTTTGCCCCATCCCAGCGGATAGCTGCTGCTGCCGCATTTGACGGTCACGATCACCCAGCCGCGAAGCTCTGCGGATACGTTTAAAGTCTCGCCGTGCAGGTAAGCTGCAACCTCGGAGGAATCGGCTTGGAGAGCTGCTACGCGGGCTTTGTCTTTGGCCTCGGCAGCCATTGCCAGGGCGTGGGCCGGCACGAAGCGATTTTTGCGGTAATCGCCGAGATGCAGACCGGCACGGGGAACCTTGATGCCGGATAGCAGTTCCCTATCAACGGTCAGTTCCTTACTGCGGGGCAATAAATACAGGGCTTCTCCAAACAGAACGGGAACGCCTTCATCCGCCTGAAAGCCTGGCAAATCAAGCTTGGCCCAGGTGGTGAAGGCTTCCCAAGCATTCAGCAGTTCTTTGCCGGATTCACGTCCTGCACGGGACGATTTGCCTCGCTTCTTATTGGCTTTTGCCTCATTTGTTCTGCCGCCTAATGCAGCTTGTTCTTCTGCTTGCTGTTCACGCTCCAGCACGGCTACATAATGGCCTTCGCCTTGCTGCAGATGAGGCCACACTCTTTTTTCGGCTTTAAGGCGCATTTCCGGATATTCATTCAGCACCCGTGCGATCATTTCTTCATTTTCTGTTCGATTGAAGGTACAAGTGGAATAGGCGAGAGTACCGCCTGGCTTCAGCATGGCGATCGCATCCTGGAGGATGTCCCATTGACGGTTTGCGCAGAGCGCAACTGAAGCTGGAGACCATTCCTCGATGGCAGAAGGGTCTTTGCGGAACATGCCCTCGCCGGAGCATGGGGCATCCAGCATGATTCGGTCGAAGGTTCGCGGGAAGCGTGCCGACAATTCGGGTGGAGCGGCCTGGGTAACGATCGTTCCCCGGATGCCCATCCGTTCCACGTTTTCGGCTAATATTTTGGCACGCTGAGGGTGGATTTCATTACTGATCAGCAGGCCTTGTCCATTCATTTTCGCTGCAATTTGGGTCGTCTTGCCTCCTGGAGCAGCCGCGAGATCAAGAATGGTCTCTCCTGGCTGCGGGTCCAGCAGTTCTACGGCTGACATAGCGGATGGCTCCTGGATATAGTAGAGCCCTGCCATATGATAAGGGTGTTTGCCGGGGCGGGTATCTTTCTCATAGTAGTAGCCTGTGCTGCACCATGGTACGGGTGTTAGCCTGAAGGTCTGGATCAGTTCATCTATAGTGGCATTTGTTGTTAATTTAAGTGAATTGATACGAAGTCCATAGGTACGCGGTTGCTCATAACTGTTCAGAAAGGCGTTGCCTTCTTCTTGTCCCAGCATCTGAATGATCTGTTCCTTGAAATTTGCAGGCAGGGATCGGTCTGACATATTTGCTGCTCCTTTTCGATCAAATAATATTCCTTTCGCAGTTTACCACACCGGATGCTTCTGTTCAAAAGCTTGTTTGTGGGGAGTATTGACGGAAATTGATGCTTTGGCTAGAAAAAGGGGAATGGATGTTCCGCTCTACCTATGGCATAATAGGAATTGGCGGTTCATCCGCGTCATGATTGGCTTTGTCTCCCATTTCGTGTCAGATGTAGAATGGATAAGTGATCAGCTATGCTGATAAAATTCAATATTGCAAGTATCTACCATTAAATCGCGGCCGCTCATTCATAAATGGCCTCGGTTGGTTTTCTTATCACAAGCGGCTTGCATTACCTCTTCAGAAAGATAGAGCGTAAAGGAGAACCCCTTATGAAACTGCTACAGGCATTATTTTTTCCTCCAGAGCAGCCTGGAGGCGTATCATCGATGATTCCTTCTTTACAAGAACGGTTTAATTCTCCCCATTGGGAGATGGAATTATTTTCGCTTCCCAAACGGATTAGAAATAAAGGGCATGAGCCTGTCCATTTCCACACCTTTGACTGGCATGAATATGAGGGCAGCCCGATCGTGCAAAAATATATACAAACCTACAAGGACTATATATGGTGGACGAAGCTGCGTTTGAACAAGCCCTATGATCTGATTCATGCGCATCATCCGATTGCCGGGCTTGCGATGAAGGAAGCCTTCCCGGAAACTCCGGTATTGCAGAGCATCCATTCCAGCTATGAGCGTGAATTGCTATTGAACGGACGGATTAAGCCGGATAGCCTGGAACAGCGATTCTTGACATCATTGTATAGAGAGCTTGAAGCTCGTACGGATCGGTTGTTCACCGTATCCCATTCATTCAAGAGTTATTTAACAGATTATGTGGACCATCCGGAACGGATCGGCATTATCCCCAATGGCTTCGATGAGCGGCGATTCAAGCCTGTCCCTCATGAGAATGAAGTGGCACAGCTTGTCACCGTATGCCGGCTGGTTCCGGCCAAGGGGCTGGATATCCTTCTCCGTGCTTGCAAGGAGCTTAAGAATCGGGGATTGAATTATGTGCTGCATATTATCGGCGACGGCCCAATCCGCAAGGTGCTTGAGGACTTGGCTAAGGAACTGGGCATCTATAATGAGACGATTTTCTATGGATATACCTTGCATCCCGAAGAGTTTGTGCCTTTCTTTGATGTATTTGTATTGCCGTCGCGGGCAGAAGCCTTCGGTTCGGTATTTGCTGAAGCCGCGCTGTGCAGTCTGGCGTTGGTGGGAACAGATGTCGGGGGAATCTCCGAGCAGATTGAGAGCGGCTCGAATGGTCTGCTGGTACCGGTAGAGGACGTATTGGCGCTTGCCGATGCGTTGGAGCAGGTGATCATCGACCCGGCCTTCCGCTATGAACTGGCTCGAACGGGCTCGGATCGTGCCAAGCAGCATTATTCGTTGAACCAGGTTGTGTATGAATTAAAGAAAATATATTTGGAGTATCAATAAACGTATCTCGTGAAAATGTAATTGTTTGCGTCATCCACCTTTGCCTTGTAAGGCAGAGGTGGATTTTTTTTATCGGAAGCGAAGTCCGGGATGTTAGCCTATATGGCGTACACCAGGCTTCATTTATGGTTTGAGATCTGTTTAGAGTTGTAGGTTGCCAGCATCGCCGCCCATAGCAGGCTGAATATGCCGAATATCGGGTATAAGATCGAGAGTAAAGTACTGAACCCGAATTGGCTGGTGATATAACACAGGCACAGGATCATGACAGAGAGCAGTCGCGGAGACACATTAATTCGCTGCCTGATTTGCAAGGTAACGCCGTATATATCAGATACAAAGGTGCTGAAGATCTCCATGAAGATCAGCAGGATATAGATAAGCTGGATGACGCTCCCCAGTTGCTGGGCGATGCTGCCCATCGGTATTTCAAATTGGGAAATGCCCGGCATGTTGGCGGACAGGGCGAAGTGACCCGCCATGAGCATAAAGCCGACGCCGGCACCACCGAGAACACCACCCCATACGATGGCGCGACGGTCGCGAGTATGGCTGCCGATCGGAACGAGTACAGCCTGAGCCATCGATAGATTAAAGGCCGTGTACATAAGCGGAGAAGCCCAGGCCGAGAATAGGCCGGTGTCGGTATCCATCGTTAAGAATCGGCTTGCACCCGGGGACCCTGCTGTATTGATAATGATGGCCAGAGACAGCGTGATCATCATGGGAACGACGATGGAATTAAGCTTCATGATGCCGCTGATTCCCTTGCCTAATAATAAATAAGTGCTGATGAGCGTAATCCAGAGGCCGATCTGATAGTTGAGACCGAGATGCTCGTTAAACACGGACCCGGCTCCGGCCAGCATAACGCTATTGACGCCGAGCAGGACAATGAGTGTAAACAGGCTAAGAGCTTGTCCGAATTTCTCGCCGAATAGCTTGCGATTGAGGTCTTCATAGGAGACCGCTTGGATCTTATTAGCCAGCAGCATCATTTTTGTCCCAAGCCATATAAACAGAACGGTTGCTAACAGAATCGTCAGAATCCCTAATTTGCCGTAGCGGGTAAAAAACTGTAGTATCTCTTGTCCGGTTGCAAACCCGGCGCCAACGACAGTACCTATATAAGTGAACGCAATCTGCAAAATTTTGACGGCATTTTTCATGGCCTTCCTCCTGCTGGGTGTGCTATATATAGTACAAGGTATGTTGTATTTCAAGAGGACATGACTCAAACTGAAAAATGAAACTTATTTGGTGTGAGAGGTTGTTCAAAAAGTCCATTTTGATCACAATGTAGCTCGAGAGGTTATTCGACATCGAATCTTAAATTCAGCCGGGCCTTCCGGTGCTCACGTAGGTTTTGCCTACGCTCCGCTCCTCAGTCCCTAGCTTCATCCAACCTTCTCGGTGCTGAACACGGGCCTTTTTGAACACACACTATAACTCGGGAGGACGAATAGATGGATAAATTAAAACAAAGGATTATCGAGGAAGGCGTGGTCGTCTCGGAGGAAGTGCTGAAGCTGGACAAGCTGCTGAACCATCAAGTGGACCCGGAGCTGATGATGGAGCTTGGGCGGGAATTCGCCGAGCGTTTCCGCGATGAAGAGGTAACCCGTGTCGTGACCGTGGAATCCTCAGGCATTTCAATCGCGTTCGCGACGGCGTATGCGTTGGGGGTACCACTTGTATTTGCCCGCCGCAAGAAGACGCTGCTGGAGGAGGCGGATATGCTCCAGGAACGGGTTCCATCCTTTACGAAAGGGATCGTAACCGATATTCTGATATCCCGAGATCTGATTAACGAGCAGGACCGGATTCTGTTCATCGATGATATTATTGCTAATGGCGATGCGGCCAAAGGCCTGATCAAAATTGTTGAACGCTCTGGCGCGAAGCTGGTTGGTGCAGGAATCGTGGTGGAGAAGTGCTTCCAATCCGGAGCACGGGCAATTCGGGATCAGGGAATCCGTCTTGAGACCCTGGCCAAGATCAAGTCTTTGGAGAATGGGCAGGTCATTTTTGCAGAATAAAATAGGCTATTCCAATTTTTTCATGACTCCTTTGCAGGTTCATGTTTTTTCGTTATAATGAGGATTACTAGGGAGAGGAGGCTTATAAGATGGGAAGAGATTCGGTAGTTCCTACTGAGTTTTTCATTTCAAAATTATCCGAAGCCAAGGTTGCTTTTGAACGGGCTCTCGATTGTAAGCATACAGAGTTTGATGACCTTTATCCCTATATGCTTGAGCATCCCCAATTCTTCTGGTATAAGCGCTATGTGGCGTGGTCGAAGCTATTGACGATTGTTGAGCTGTGCGAAGAGCTTGACACGCCATGGAAAGAGGAATTCAGTCCGCAGCAGGTCGGGTATTTGGAGCAAAGAGTCATGTCTTCGAAGGTGCTCGACTTCTGGTTCGACGGCAGCAAGGAGCATGCACAACGTTAAGAGGGATATAGGACTCCGCCAGCTGGTGCGGGGTCTTTTTTTGAAGAATATATAGCTGGCAGAACAGATTCACTCGGGAAGCTTCTTCCGATTGTTGATCTGTTCAGCATATTCGGGGCATATTGAAGTGAAGAGGGGAGTGAAAAGTAAACACGATGATCACAGATGAGCAGTTGAATGAGTATCGGTTGTCCGGGCAGAAGGTGCGCGTGGTGAGGGATGCGCTTCCTGAGAACGATGTTAGAGGAATTATTGTTGCCTGGGATGAGACCCATGTATTGGTCCGCAGGCCGAACCGGAATGTGGTCAAGCTGGACCGTAATTATTTGATTCAATCCGCTAAAGATCCTCGGCCTTCGTTTGAGGAATAAAGAGCTGATCCTAAGACAACTATCCCGGATGAAAGGCGAACGCGACCTGTATCCGGGATAGTTGTATTTGCATGTAAGGGAACTGGAATCAGGACTCCGCAGCAGCGCGTCGATTTGGCTGCAGGCGGCTTCTCTTGGGAGCATCTCCCCCCAGGTAGGCCCGCATGCGGGAATTGATCTCATGGCGCAACCCAGACCATAATATCCTCATCTCTCCGCGATATCCACGACAGGTGTAATCGGCCCAGATTCCATTCTCGTCCTGCCGGATCTGGTACAGTTTAATCTTACGTTTATTGAATTCAGTCTGTATCTCGGATAATACGAGGGCAGCTCGTTGTTCTCCGCCATGGATCATCTCTACATAGATCTCAGGACTCTTCAATACACCGCTCTGTTCAATAATTCTTGCGTCCCGTTGGAATACATGGCGCACGAACTTTAACAGCAGAGCGCTCTTGATCAAGGCTAGCTCCTCTTCTAATATGCCGGGTACGGCCATATAAAACACCTTCTTTTTAAATGGGAACTTATGTTCTTATTATATCCAAAAGAATAAGAAATAACAATGGAATTTCCAAGCAGAGGACAGAAGGCGGTAATCACACAAAATGTGAAAATATTCGACGAATTGAAGCGGAATCAAGTGATTAGGCGCTAACGCAAAAAAAATATTGACTCCATAATTTGGCCGTGATATTATATATCTTGTCGCTGCGGAACACCAAGTGATCTGCAAGAGACATTACAATATGCGGTCGTGGCGGAATTGGCAGACGCGCACGGTTCAGGTCCGTGTGGGCTAACCCCCGTGGAGGTTCGAGTCCTCTCGACCGCATTATTATTACAAAGAATAAGCTCCTGAATTTGTCCTTGCGACGATTCAGGAGCTTATTTGCATAATTGGGATTTTTAGGTGTTGCTCATGACCTGTGCAGACGAAACTTTTGAACTGTAATCCAGATGTGCATAGATGTTTGCCGTCGTGGAATAACGGCTATGTCCTGGCTATGATTGAATCTCTTTCAGACTCACATCGTTGGCCAGTAACAGGCTCGCACAACTTTGACGAAGATCATGGAAGCGAATATCCTCAGCCCATGCTTCTTGAGGACAAGTGGAAAGTGCTGTGTGATATATCCAGGCTTGATTCGGTCACCTAGCTTGTTTACGTAGATGTATTCCTTATACTTGTATTGGTATGAGTCCTTGAATAAGGCACGATTTTTTTGCTGTTCCTTTCAAAGTCGTATTTGGCTTCGTTCTACGGATTTCGGCGAAGCGAAATTGGCTTTATTGGTTTTAAAATCTTGTTTTTTTGTAGGAGGGTGCTATTGACCATGAATCTATTTAAAGAAGAAATCGGAAACTGGCAAGACTGGAGCAATATCTCTCAGTCATTATTCGCTTTTTCTGCTCTTACTAATTTCATATTCCAAAAAGAAAACCTGCCGCCCGCAAAACTCGAAAACCTGCCACCGGCAACGAATGCTGTTTTCAAATCTGGTGATTTTGTTATAAAAATATTTGTTCCGTGTGAAGGAGGAATGGATCAGGCAACGGAAATACAGACAGAACAGTTTTCCATGCAGCGGGCAAATCAGCTCGGTATTCACTCCCCTAAACTGATAGCACATGGTTTGGTGGAGGATAAATACCGCTTTGCTTACATGATCATGGAATATGTTCATGGGACTGCATTCGGCGAAGCTGTGAACAGCATGGCACACATTGAAAAATTTGAAGCAGCACAGCAACTTCGCAAAATCACGAATATCATGAACACCCCATGCCCACGGTTCAATGACATTGATATCATTGCCAATGAAGATCGTTCTGAAAGGTGGAGAATATATCCCGATGACTTTAGGTCGGAAAGACTTATTTACATCACCTCTCAAGATTTCGGCGAGAAAGTATATATTCACGGCGATCTAAACAGCAACAACGTCATCATAGCTGATGACGGTAAACTCTGTATTATTGACTTTGCAGATGCAGTTCTTGCGCCTAAGGTTTACGAGGATGCGTATATTGCAGCCGAACTGTTTAATTTTGATTCTGCACTGCTGCGTGGTTATTTCGGTGATTATTCTAAAGAAGAGCTTGTTGGAATCATTACGGATGGTCTGCTTATTCACGATTTCGGTGGAGATGTTGTCGGAAAATACCTTGGTAAGCCAGAGGAGTTTCACTGTATTAATGATCTGCGTAAACGTATATATGAAAAGCTGACAAACGGAACGTCAGGCCAGTAAAAATAGCATGTCCGTTCCGATCACTCTACTCACTTTCAAATTTCGAACAGTGCAGCTTCAGAATGGAAGAATTGTTCGGCATTTCAGGCCATTTCTCGTTCCCAGCTCGTGCCAATCCGGCCTTCTTTATTACTTCGGATTATCACTGAACCGATCTTTCGATGCAGCGGAACGTCCTTGCGTTTGTTTGCACCCAACAGGTGTCATCTACAGGCGTTGTTACACCTTGCTGCACAAGGCCTTTTCCTAATCTTTCGAAATTCAGGTGAATAACAGCATGTTGATGTAAAAGGCCTTTGCGCAATACGCGGCAAGGATATTTCAAGTAATGGATTAAATGAGTTGAACAAGTTCGTTTTCAGGGGGGGATGTAGAAATACTATAATTCATTACACTTAAAACGTAAAAGAAACCACTTTATTATCCCTTCTCCAACAGGAAGGGGGATACGCATATTGGAAGTACTTAACTTAGGAAATGTAATATAACCTTTGAGATTTCCTTATTGCAGGCAGCGCCAGCCTCGCTGGTAATACCCTCTAATAAGAATATAAGAGGAAAAGATGGTGCCTGCCATGTGCTATAATTAAAAAAACACTGTGGACGAAGCGAGGCGAGGCCTTGGACTTGAGAAATAAAACAAGCTACATTGTTGGGTTAATTTTATTAATTGCGATTGTAGCCGCAGTTGTTGTATGGCAATCCAATCAGGAAAAGCTCTACGATGCAAAAGCTAATGTGAATTTGGTTCAAATCAAGAAATTTCATATAAGTTCCGACTCCACTGAACTGAAAACATTTGCAGAAGGGACGATGTTCGTCCAAGGCAGCAACGGATCGGCCGAACAAGTACAGATCGTAGCGCAAATTGAAGTTGATCCTAATGATTGGGGAGGGGTCGCCTTTTATATCCCTCACGACTGGTACATATCTGAAATTACGAGCAGTTTCCCTGAAAAATCAGCATTAAAGCCTTTGGATTATATGTCGAGATGGACTACCGCAGACACTGATTCCAAATGGCGTGCTTGGGTTGAAATAGGAAGGGACCGCTCTTATAAACCTATCGGGGGCGGCAAAGGGACCATAGTAATCGATGTGGTTCCGGATAAAAAAATGAACCCTTCTGCGGAACTATTCAATCTCGGTATTGAAGTCGGCTCTGCTGAAAAAGATGGGCAAAAGCTCATGGGTACTGATTCGATTGAGGTTCCTATTTGGTAGTAGATTCGTATTGAAATTTAGCGGATATTCTCCGCATAACAGGTGTTCTCACCCAAGAGAAGCAAGGCGGAAATACGCAGCGAAGCTACATCTATGATGAGATTAATCGACGGGGTGGAGTAACTCTCGATACCACGTTTCTAAAAGAATAAGTTAATAGAAAAGATTTCTGATTTGCTTATCTGGGCAGATTGGAAATCTTTTTATATGTTCAGTAGATTCAGGATTGCTCCGTATATCCTGCTCTTTAAGCGCAATCGGAAAGTGTTGCCTAATATTCCCCTGATTCTTTGACTCTTTTTATACCCTTCCGACTGAAATGAGTAGGTTTCATGCTGCGGTTTCAGCATTCCAGCGCCTCTCTTTTAACACTCTTTTTATGCTACCCGTACAAAACCAGCTACTTTTACCGGCAATTAATAAATTTAACCCCTTCAGTTAATCCCGCGCAAACAGTCAGTTTCTATACTTTAAGAGGGTTGAAAACAACGCAAATATATCATGAACCCACATTAATTCACAGGGAGTGCGATAAAAACATGAAACCTTGGTTAAAAAAAGAATTAGCATTGGGTCTTGTTCTAAGCTTATTTGTTTTAATGCTGGCAGCTTGTGGAGGTTCGGACAGCAAAGAAGCAACTACAAGCGGAAACGCGAGCGCTACTCCTGCAACGGAAGAAATTTCAGTGACTGATCTGGAAGTAAAGGCGAAGGAAGAAGGCGCTGTCGTAAGCGTCGGCATGCCGGATTCCTGGGCGAACTGGAAGGGGACATGGGAGGATCTTAAGAGCAAATACTCTCTTACACACACAGATACAGATATGTCGAGCGCGGAGGAAATCGCCAAATTCGAGGCGGAGAAGGACAAGCCTACTGCCGACATCGGTGATGTAGGTATAGCCTTCGGATCGGTAGCGATTGATAAGGGGGTCACGCAACCCTATAAAACCTCCTATTGGGATGAAATTCCCGACTGGGCTAAGGATAGCGAGGGCCACTGGCTAGTCGGCTACCAGGGCTCTATCTCAATCTTTACGAATACACAGCTTGTTCAATCAGCTCCGCAAAGCTGGGAGGATCTCAAGAACGGCGACTATAAAATCATTGTTGGCGATGTAACAAAGGCAGCGCAAGCGCAAATGGCTGTATTAGCGGCCGCAATGGCTTATGGCGGCGATGAATCGAACATCGAACCGGGAATAGCTTACTTTGAAGAGCTTGCGAAGAAGGGGCGTCTGTCCAATGCAGAAGCTTCACTGGCTAACATAGAGAAGGGCGAGGTTCAAGTTACATTGCTATGGGACTTTAACGCTCTCAACTACAAGGATCAATTGGGTGCGGATAAATTTAGCGTAGCTATACCTAAAGAGGGCAGCGTTGTAAGCGGCTATGCAACGATCATTAATAAATATGCTCCCCATCCGAATGCCGCCAAGCTTGCCCGCGAATATATTCTAAGCGACGATGGCCAGATTAACCTGGCTAAAGGTTATGCAAGACCGATCCGCAACAGCGTACAGCTTCCTGACGAGGTAGCCGCCAAGCTTTTACCAGCAGAGGCCTATACCAACGTGAAGCCGGTTAACGATTACAAGGTGTGGGAAGAAACCGCGAAGACTCTTCCGCAGCTTTGGCAGGAACGCGTACTTGTTCATATGAATTAATGAGCATGCCTAAAAGGTGGGGCGTCTTCGTCATCTGATGAACGACGCCCCTTTTTTACAAGAAGGAGAGTGAGGGCGTGAAGCGTAGTAATCGATGGTTCTTACTAGGGTTAGTTCCTTTTGTAGTGATGATCGTGCTGTTTCAATTAGCTCCAATCCTGTCAATGTTGACGGGAAGCATTAGTCAAGGGAACGGTTCAGGTTTTACGCTTGATTATTATTCACGGATTATCCATAGCGAATTTTATTTGAAAGCTATTAAGAACAGTTTGCTGATTTCCATTTTTTCCAGTGTGATTGGGATTGTAGCCGGGCTGATTTGTGCTTATTCGATTACTCGATTCTCGCCAAGGATGCGGGATCGGTTGTTAATGCTGTCTAATATGACGTCGAATTTTGCTGGTGTTCCGCTTGCGTTTGCTTATATTATTCTGCTTGGCAGCAATGGGGTATTTACGTTGCTCTTTAAGCAGTGGGGCTGGAGCGTGTTCGCCGATTTCAATTTATATAGCTGGGCAGGACTTGTGTTGGTTTACGTGTACTTTCAGGTGCCCCTTGCTTTATTGCTATTGTACCCTTCCTTTTACGGGATCCGGGAGCAGTGGAAGGAGGCGGCTTCCCTGTTAGGTGCAAGCAAATGGCAGTTTTGGAGAACGATCGGATTGCCTATTCTGACGCCTGCTGTTTTCGGTACATTGGGAATTTTGTTCGCTAACGGGATGGGAGCATATGCAACTGCCTATGCCCTGGTTGGCGGAAATTACAATTTGCTTGCAGTCCGGATAGGATCATTGGTCGCAGGAGACGTGGTCAATGAACCACAGCTAGGCAATGCACTCGCAGTTATATTGGCTTTATCGACGCTGCTAGCGGTGTATCTTAATCATAAAATGACACAGCGATCCAAGATGCTTCAATCCGGATTTACCTCAAACAATACCAGGAGCTTACGAATATTTACCAAGCTGAAGTCCTCGGCAGTGAAGGAGGAACTGTAATGGAGACCCATAGAAAGAAGGCAGGCTGGGGGCATCTGTCACTAATGCTAATCTTGATGGTTTATTTGCTTCTTCCTTTGCTTGCTACGTTTATTTATGCGTTCGCGAAGGAGTGGCAGGCAACGATCTTACCGGAGAGCTGGACGTTGGCATGGTTCAAGGAAATGCTTCAGGACGTCAGGTTTATGGAGGCCCTGTGGACCTCGCTATATCTCTGTATCATTAGTGTGGCGCTGAGCCTCGCCGTGATGCTGCCAGCCGTGTTTATTATTACTGTCTATCTGCCCGGGCTGGAGAGGTTCATGAAGGGAATCGTTGTCCTTCCTTATGCCGTACCCGGCGTCGTTGCAGCGGTAGGGCTGATTCGGGCCTATTCCTCTGGGCCGATTCCTATTGCAGGTACAGCGTATATTTTGATCGGCGCGTACTTCATTATTATATTGCCTTACATGTACCAGGGGATTCGCAACAGTCTGTTAACGGTGTCTGCCGTTGAACTGGTTAATTCGGCTGAAATGTTAGGTGCCAGTCGATTGAAGGCATTTACAACCGTAATTGTACCCAATATTTGGCCAGGGATTATCACATCTACCTTGTTATCTTTCTCCGTATTATTTGGTGAATTTGTTCTAACAAACATGTTGGTTGGCGGGCATATTCAGACGATTCAGGTTTATTTGTATCAAAGGGTCAACGAAAGCGGACATCTGGCTAGCGCCATTGCGATTTCCTACTTTTTGTTTATTCTGGTGCTGTCTATGATCCTAATGAAGCTTGGCAAAAAAGTGAATAAGGGGATATCAGGATGAAACCATATTTGAGACTTGAAGGTATCCGCAAGCAATTCGGGGATACCACGGTGCTTCATAATGTCAATTTGGATATTCGTGAGGGAGAACTTGTTACGCTGCTGGGTCCATCCGGCTGTGGAAAAAGTACGCTGCTGCGCTGTATCGCCGGCCTGACGGATCTGGATGGCGGACATATTTTACTCGATAGCAAGGACATTGTAAACCTGCCACCCCGCAGCCGCGAGATCGGCATGGTATTTCAATCCTACGCCTTGTTTCCGAATTTGTCGGTCAGTGAAAATATAGAGTACGGAATGAAAATGAGAGGAGTCTCCAAGGAAGCAAGACGTAAAAGATCGGCTGAACTGCTGGAGCTTATTGATCTTGGAGAAAAACGGGACGCGTATCCTCAGCAACTGTCGGGTGGTCAACAGCAGCGCGTCGCGCTTGCACGTTCACTTGCAGTTCAGCCTAAGGTTCTTCTGTTGGATGAGCCACTTAGTGCTTTGGATGCGAGAATTCGAAAAAACCTGCGGACGGAAATCCGTGAGATTCAGAAGAAGTTCAATATAACTACGATCTTTGTGACCCATGACCAGGAGGAGGCGTTGATCTTATCCGACCGGGTATGCCTGATGAATAAGGGAAGCATCGTCCAGCAGGGTACTCCGGAAGAGCTGTATGCGATTCCGCGCACAGAGTTTGTTGCGCAGTTTATGGGAAGCTATAACGTGTTGACTCGTCCCGAGGTATTGCGATTATTCGGTAAGGTCAATGGGGAGGCTGAGAGCTTCGCCATTCGACCCGAAGCGCTAATACTGGTAAGTCCGGACTTATTAAGCGAAGTTTCGCGTGAAGGTAAGCAAGTCGTAGAAGGTACTGTCCATTCGATATCCATCCTCGGCAATATTATCCGATATGCCATCGATGCCGCCGGTGTAAGGCTGATAGTAGATACGCTTAATGATGGCCGATCCTTGAGAATTCAAGAGCGGAGTCCCGTGAATCTTGCCCTGGATCATGCTCAATTGCTGCACTTAGAGAAGGAAGGAGCATAAAATATTTGTCCATTTCATCCGAACAGCGTAAGAAAGTGATTATCGAGCAACTGAAGCAGCAGGGTCAGGTAAAGGTTCCTGACTTGTCGACTTATTTTACTGTCTCAGAGGAGACGATTCGACGTGATCTTGTACTTCTGGAAAAGGAAGGCCTTGCCAAGCGGGTATACGGGGGAGCGGTTCTGACGAAAATGACCAGCTTCGAGCCTCCCTATTTGCAGCGCCAAATGGTGAATGCGGAAGAGAAGGAGCGGATCGGGCGCGTGGCTGCGGAACTTATTGAATCCGGCGATACCATTGCGGTTGACGTAGGAACGACGACGCTTGAGCTGGCTAAGGCTATACATGGACGCGAGCGACTGACGATTCTGACCAACTCGCTTGCCGTTGCTTATCATTTAATGGACTCCTTGAACAGCGGAAGGTTCTCCGGGAAGATTTATGTAGTCGGAGGCGAAATGAATCCGGAGCAGCAATCCATGTCCGGGACGCTGGGAGAGCAAATTCTCTGCCAATTTCGTGTAGATAAAGCGTTTATCTCTGTTGGAGGCATGTCCTTGAAACGGGGCATCAGCGACTATGATCCGAACGAGACCGGGATGTCGCGCAGGATGATAGATGCAGCTTCCCAGACTATCGTATTGGCCGACGGCTCCAAGCTGGATAAGGAAGGATTCATTGAAATTGTGCCAATGCATAGAGTTCATACCATTGTTAGCGATATTGCTCCGCCTAAGGAATGGCTGCAAGGGCTTAAAAGCTGCCGTATCCGCTGGATTGAAGCTAAGAAAAGAGGGGATTAGGGATGTTGCAAGCAGAAGCCAAGCTTATCGTTGTTGTACTGGATGGATTAAGATACGATGCCGCCCGCAAATATTTGGGATATATGGAGCATCTTGTTGAGCAAGGCGAAATGAACTGCTATCGGGTTCAATCCCAGCTGCCAAGTCTCTCGCGTCCGTTGTACGAAGTGCTGCTGACTGGCACGCACGTGGCGAGAAACGGAATTACGGCGAATCATATTGCAAGGTTAAGTCGTGAACAGAGCGTGTTCCATCTCGCGCGTGAAGCCGGATTAAGGACTGCTGCGGCAGCGTATCATTGGGTGAGCGAGCTTTATAACATCGCTCCGTTTAACCCTGTCGCAGATCGACATCAGCATGATGACAGCAGACCGATTCAGCACGGGATGTTCTATTTCGAGGATCACTATCCCGACAGTCACCTGTTTATAGATGCCGAACATTTAAGATCGACTTATGATCCGCATTTTTTATATATTCATTCTATGAATATCGACGACATTGGCCATAAGCACGGAGGGGAAAGCAAGGAATATGCCGGTTCTGTACGTGTTGCAGACGGAATATTGGCAACCTTGGTTCCTGTGTGGAGATCACAGGGATATCAGGTGGTGGTCACAGCCGATCATGGGATGAATGCGATGGGTCATCATGGAGGAACCGAGCCCGAAGAGCGGAATGTTCCGCTTTATGTGTTTGGCGAGTTGCCTTCGCCTTCCTTAATGCCGGATCAGACATGGGCAATATCACAGCTGCATTTGGCACCGTTAATGTGCCATTATTTGGGGATTAATACTTCGGAAGCCATGCTGGCATGGGATTAGATCAAGGGGGATATGACGAGTGAAGGTAGATATGCATTTTCATCTGGAAGAGGGACCCTATTCGCTGCGCTGGCTATCCCGCACTTTGCAGGCGCTTGCTTCTACGGAGCCTGAACGGGATGCCTCATTAGGTCATCATACGCTGCAATATGGGGAGGAAATGACCAAGCTCCTGTCACACAGAATGCAGCAGGGTTGCTATAATGAGGAATGGCTGGATCGCTTTCTGAATACGGGGCGTAAAAGAGGGATCGGACAGTTCGGCGTAGTAGATCATTTATACCGGTTTCGCGAATGTCGGCCGTATTATGAGAGACATATGCTGCTGGACGACAGCCCTGTCGGGAGAATGCAGCAAGCATGGCTGGACCAGGTTTGCGTGGCGTCGCTCCCCGAATTCGTTCGCTTCGTAACGGAGGCAAAGGCCTCAAGACCGGATCTTGCCCTGGGAATCGAAGCCGATTTTTTTCCGGGTGGAGAACAGGAACTGAGGGAAATTCTCGCAGGGTCCAAATGGGATTACGTTATAGGTTCCGTTCATTTTTTGGATGGATGGGGGTTTGACAATCCTGAGACGCAGCATGAATTTGAGGGTAGAGACCCGGTGCAAACCTATAAGCACTATTACGAGCTGATGAGGCAGGCTTGCGTGTCCGGGTTGTTTCATATTATCGCCCATCCCGATAACCTTAAAGTATTCGGATTCCGGCCGGTTGACGAGAAGGAGCTGCTTCCTTATTACCGAATGCTGGCGAAGGAAATGGTGCAGAGCGGGGTCATTACCGAGATTAATACTGGACTTGCTTACCGCTACCCGATCGAGGAGAGCTGCCCGAGTCCGTTATTTCTCTCTGTGCTTGCTGAATATAAGGTTCCGCTTACTTTGTCCTCGGACGCGCATTTTCCGGATGATATCGGGATGCTGTTGGATCAGGCCAGAGCGGATGCTGAACGTATGGGTTATAAAGAGCTCGTAGCCTTTAGAGACGGGAAGCGGTTGCTGGTACCCATAAATGGATCATAGCATCAAGTCCCCCTTTGACCGCACTTAAATTATAAAATTTCGTTACCTATTGATAAAAACCCCTCACGTAAAATATTACATTTACGTGAGGGGTTTCAAGTCTCATTTAAACTTTAGCTGCCCATACTTCAATTTCTATTTTAATTTCCGGTAGTCCTAATTCAGAAACATAGCCGATCGTCATCGCTGGATAATCATGATCAAATAGTTGCTCCCATTTTTTATCTAGGTAAGCCCAGTCTATTTTTTGGGTCGCCCATATATTTACTTTGATAATATGCTCTGATGTCAGCTCCTCAGCTTGCAACACGCTTTGGATATTATTAAAAGTATTCTTGATTTGTTCATTCATGTTATCGGGGATGTTGCCATTTTCGTCTACCCCAATTTGCCCAGAAGTAACATACAGCTCAGAATTTCTCGGGATTTTGGTAATATGAGTGTAGTTGCCAACCGGACTATACATACCCTCAGGGTTTTTCCGAGTAATTTTGGTATTTTCCATTTTAAAAAGCACCTCCGCAAGATAAGAATGTTCTGCTATTTTATTCATTCATTTTTGGACACACTTCACCCGTGAAAATGAATTCTAGAAAAAAACAGCGGTAGAGTATCCATATCCAGAAGATATAAACGTTAAAGATCTTTTCTTCATAGATTGAACACCCCTTTCTTAATAAATGCGAAGCGATAAATATGACAAGTATTATATTGGAACTAAAATTTGGTGTCAATGCCGAGACTTTTCTTTAATTCCTCCCGTTGGTTTTCCTTCTCGAAGTGACTCCTTATAGAAAATCATTATATATGCTGAACCTGTATCAGGTACGGGTAATCTGGTTCCGGCGGCCTTGATCGGCCATCCTTTATCAAGGACGGTGCAACCGTTTCTTCTTGTTGATATAATACTGGTACAAAACCATGCAAGGAGATGTTCATGATCAAAATACTTGTGGTGGATGACGAGAGCAGCATTCGATCGGCGGTTGCTTATGCGCTGCGCAGGGAAGGTTATGAGGTGGAGATAGCCGCGGACGGTCAGGAGGCTCTGGACAAGGTGGAGACGTTCCGGCCTACAGTTATGGTGCTCGATGTCATGATGCCTCGTGTAAGCGGTTATGAGGTATGCCGCAAGCTTGACGGACAACCTCGGCCGGCGATTCTATTGCTGACGGTCAAAGATGATATCGTCGACAAAGTACTGGGACTGGAGCTGGGCGCTGACGATTACATGACCAAACCTTTTGATATGCGGGAGCTGCTGGCCCGAGTTAAGGCTCTGTCACGCCGGGGAGGTTATGCACAGCAAATACAGCAGGAGCAGGAGGATGTACTGAGACTGGGGGATTTGACTGCAGAGATATTTAGCCGCACGGTGTCCATTCAAGGGGAACTGCTTGATTTGACGCCTAAGGAATTTGATCTGCTAGTCTTGCTGATGCGCAATCCGGGACGGGTCTATTCACGGGAAGTGCTGCTGGAGAAGGTATGGGATACGGATTTTGCGGGTGGCACCCGCACCGTGGACATCCATATACAGCGTCTGCGCAAAAAGCTGGGCAGTCTCCACGGCATCATTCAGACCGTTTACGGAATCGGATATAAAAGTACGGAGTTACCCTAGATGCTCGGCAAATTTCGGCTAGGCCTGAAAGGGAAAATTTCTTTGCTGCTCGCTTTATTGCTCGTGTTTGTCGTGACCTGCCTGAGCGTGCTGGTGTTGAGCGGCATTCGGGAGAACCAGCGAACCCTGCTGGAGCAGTCTTTTACCCGGCAAGCAGAAGCCGCCAATTTGCATGTGCGGGAGGAATATTTGACCGGAGGCAGGATGCAGCCGGACCAGTTCATGAAGCAGACAGGTCAACGGCTGGCCGTGGATTTGGGAGCGCAAAGCGGTATGGCAGTGACGCTGTATACGGTGGACGGCACCTTTGCCGGTACCTCGCTGCCGTTTCAGCCCCGGGCCGACGTGCAGGATGCACTGCGTTTTACAGCCCAAGGGCAATCGGCGTACATTACCGAAGGGGATCAGCTATTGTTTCTTGCTCCGCTATACAATGCCGAGCAGCGTCTGGGCACGGTGCAGTTCCATGCCTCGCTTGCTGAGCAAAATGCTTTTTATGCGCGAATTCGCCGGTTGTTTCTTCTGGCCGGGGCCACTGTGCTTGGGGTCGGTTTTCTGATCGGTTACGTCTATGGGCGGCGCCAGGTCAATGTCATTAGTCGGTTGAACAGGGCGGCCTCTCAAATCGGGCAAGGCGATTATCTATCGGCGCCTTCGGTAATCAGAAAGGATGAGCTGGGAGAGTTGGCCCAAGGAATCTTTGAAATGAGCCAAAACATCTCTGCGTCAGTTGATGCTTTGCATGAAGAGAAGCAGAAGCTGCTTGATACGGTGGGACGACTGCGGGAGCTGGAGCAGCAGCAGAAGCAGTTCATCGGCAATATTAGCCATGAGCTGAAAACGCCGTTAACCTCGATCATTGCGTACGCCGATCTGTTAAATATGTACCGTGATGATCCCGCTCTGTTGGACGATGCCGGAAGGCGTATCCATGTGGAAGCACAGCGGCTGTATGGGCTTGTAGAGAAAGCGTTGCAGCTGTCGGCGATGGATGTTTACGAGTTTGAGACTCAAGCGGAGGCGATTCCGCTGCGACCTCTGCTGGAGGAAGCTGTGGCTCGGCTGCAAGGAAAAGCGAACAGCTGCGGGGTCACGATCCATACTTCGCTTGCTGCAGGAGAGGTATGGGCCGATCCAGAAAACGTGATGCACATTATGCTTAATTTACTGGACAACGCGGTAAAATATAACCGCCCAGGCGGACAAGTCCACTTGCTTAACTACATTACAGCACCAGAAAACGGGACACCGCGGATGGTCATCGAAATTTCTGATACAGGAATCGGTATTTTGGAGGAAGCCGTACTGCGTATTTTCGATCCGTTCTATACAGTTAGCAAAGACCGATCAAGAGCCAGCGGTGGAACAGGACTTGGGTTACCTCTGGTACGCAATCTGGCTGAGAAGCAAGGGGGAACGGTACAGCTTGCCGAGACGGGACCGGACGGGTCGCGGTTCACGGTGGAACTTCCACTGCATGCTTCCGGTTCGGAAGGAATAAAATATACACAAACTAACGAAGGCGAAGCTCGGAATGAATAAGATCATCCGGGCTTTTCGACGTGATTTACCCCAAATACCGATTTAAAGATTGTTTACAAGTTCGTTACAAGCCAGATATTTTTACGAAATATTGTCTCTCTATACTAAGGGCTATGGGGGAGCTTGCAGCAGATGAAGCAGACCCAACCGGAACAAGCGGCCCGGGTCTGAACAACATTACTGAGCAGGAGGACCTCGATGAAGATGAACAGAAGGAAATACATTGCCGGACTGCTTGCTGCGACCTTGCTGTCAGCCGGCATTATATCGGGTTGCAGTACAGCACAGGAGGGCAAAACGGCGCCGGTTCGCAGCACGCCCGATGAAGGAAGCCGCACCGGTACCGAGACGGGAGGAGGAAAACGCGAACTAACGGTAGTCAAAGAGGGCAAACCGCCTGCGGAGCAGGGAATTGCCGTGCAGCGGATACATCGGATTGAAGGTGCAAATATAGAAAAATGGTTGTCAGACCATGAACTGGAGATCCAGGTGACCACATTGGAGAAGCAGGCGACTGCTACAGAAGAACCGCAATTTAGCTACAGTAGGTTCCGTTTTGATCTGGATACAGGACAGCGCCAGAGCATCGAGGGGCGACCGGGAGCAAGCCAAGGGGAGGTCATCAAATCCTTCCCATCGCCAGATGGAAAATACAGCTTCATTCAGACCTGGAAGAATAAATATGAGGCTGTGAATGCGATCAAAAATTTAATTACAGGGGAGCGGAACGAGCTGCTGGCGATTGACAATTATTTGGAGACAGGCGGCTGGCTCAATAACGATTCCTATATTCTTGCCGCCGGCTCGATGGAGGGCCTGGGTGCGATATGGAAGATTTCTGTAGACGGTACCCGGGAAAAGATCGAGTTGCAGGATTCCGAGCTAGAATTCTTTACTCAATTTGCTGTGGGGAATGGATGGATTTATTACACAGATAATAATAGCCGCCTGAAAAGTTTCACCCCCACACAAGCTCGGCCAACCCTGCTAACTGCGAATGTCTCCACTTTGAGCCTGTCTCCTGACAGTCAGCGAATTGCCGTCACCACTTCAAGAAGCGGCGGTCAGGCAGAAGAGAGCCTGCTCATCTACGATACAAGGGGTCAGGTACAAGGCTTGCAGATCGGCAAAGGTGATTTGGTGTCCTACCAATCCTGGTCTCCCGATTCTTCCAAGCTGGCCTTTGCGGTTTATACCGAGGACAAGAGCGGCATGAATGGGATCTATATTTTTGATACTGTCTCCGGTAAGGTGTCGCCGCTAGGGTTATCGTATTTCCCGGTGTATCCGCTAAGCTGGAGCCCTTCTGGGGCAAGGCTGGGTATTACTGTAGATGATAAAGAGAAGCTTGTCGTCACCCATATTGTCGATTTCAAACAATAATTATGTTCGGATTAAGAGAGAAGAAAAAAGGAGAGATCGTAATGAAAAAAACACTTTTATCCCTCATCGTAGTGGGTATGACTTTATCCGGAGCCGCCGGTGTATATGCGGGAAGCAAGCTGGAGAAGATCAGCGCTTATCTGAATCACGGCATTACTTTTAAAGTAAACGGAGCCGTTCAATCCTTAACAGACAGCAACGGCAAAAAGCTGGTGCCAATCACCTATCAAAATACGACGTATTTGCCGGTGCGGGTCATTTCCAACATGGCTGGAATCAATGTGCAGTTTGATGCCGCCAGCCAGCAGATTCGCCTGGAAACGACTCAAGGCGGAGATAACCAGCCAGCAGGTGAATGGACGGCTGTCCATTACAATGAAGGGCAGATTAAAGCGATCAAACAGGCTTACGCTAATTTCGAATCCTTTGAGGCAGCCTATGCTCCAAAGCAAATGACCGCAAACGACAGTTATGTTAAAGCGGCAGCCACGGGCGATGGAGTTAATTTAATCTTTAAGCATATGACGGTGAATGTGTCACCGCGGGATTATTCCAGCGACTATGAATCCAGGGAAGTCAAGTTAGCGAATGGCGTCGTCGCGAAATGGTATACACCTTCCGATATACCGATGCTGGGTTTCCAATTGGACGACCGGACGGTAACGATTAGCTCCCCTGACGGTTCCTTGAGCAACAGCCAAATCGAGCAGGTTGCTGTTAGTGTAGCTAAACTGAATTAAGTATGAATTGATAACAACAAGAAGCTGCGATGTGCAATATTATCCATACCATGGACATGTTATGCCGTTTCAGAAAGATACTGCGAATCGTCTTAATAAAACTTTTACTTAGTGAGTGGAGCATAGGTACTCATGTAATTCTCTTGATCTAAATTAAACGAATGGTACATTCATAAAGAAAATGCTCTTCAGGTCATTCGATACTGAAGGGCATATTTTATTAATTGGTATAATGCCGGCAAACAAAGTGACGTTTCACGTCGATGGCTTGCCGGGATATTTCGGTGAGGCGCACACCATATAAAGAATGTAGAAGCTCGCTAATCCCCATCAAAAGGAATTTGTGGGCTTTTTTACATGGTGAAAAAAGGGATTATAAGTATCCAGGAAAGGCATATATAGAACAGTGATGTCCGTATAATAAGAACATGGTGGACAAAGAGTTGAGTTTGCCAATGCCTATTCCCATGGGATTTTCAAGATTCCGCCATTATCAATTCCCATAAAGGACGGGGCATGTTATTATATGAATGTCCACTGGTGAAATACAATTTTAACACTGGGGATAGACAAATGATTGGGTAACAGGAATCGTTGGTAATCCTAAGTTGATGAAGTAGGAGGGGATTGTTTGTAAGCGTTGTCAAATTCGGGAGAAGATAGGTCATCATGTTAACCATTAGGTTGAACAAGGAATAATAAGAGCCGCACAGATCTATTAATTTATGCCGGGGGTTGGGACGATGAGCATAAAGGAAGAGGCATTACAGGCACATAGGGTGAGACACGGTAAGCTCGAAATTGCGACTAAAATGCCGCTTAATAACAAACATGATCTGGAGCTGGCATATACGCCGGGGGTAGCAGAACCTTGCAAAGAAATTGCCAAAGACAAGGAAAAGGCCTACGACTACACGATTAAAGGCAGCACCGTAGCCATTGTAACCAATGGGACAGCCGTTCTGGGGCTTGGCAATATTGGCCCCGAGGGGGGATTGCCTGTTATAGAAGGCAAGGCGCTGCTGCTGAAGAAGTTTGGCAACGTGAATGCATTCCCGATCTGTATCGACAGCCTTGATCCGGATGAAATTGTAAGAACCATTCAAGTGATCGCACCCGGCTTCGGAGGTATTCATCTGGAGGATATCAGGGCGCCTGAATGCTTCTACATCGAGGATAAGCTGAAGGAAACTCTAAATATTCCCGTATATCATGACGACCAGCACGGAACGGCCGTTGCCGTGCTTGCGGGTCTGTACAACGCTATGAAGGTTGTTAATAAATCCTTGGACAGTATACGCATCGTGATCAACGGCGCGGGTGCATCGGGCATTGCTGTTGCAAAGTTGCTGCTTGCGGCGGGGGCAAGGCATCTGGTGCTATGCGATATTAACGGAGCTATTTCAGAATACGTTGGCTCCATGAACGAGGCTCAGCAAAGAATCGCCAAAGTTACGAACAGGGATTTTGAGACAGGGACCCTTGAAGATATTATTAAAGGCAAGGATGTATTTATCGGGGTGTCGGTGGAAGGCGTGTTGACGAAGAAAATGGTGCAGACTATGAGTTCCGACTGCATTATCTTTGCTCTGGCCAACCCCGTGCCGGAGATAATGCCGGAGGAGGCTATAATAGGTGGGGCAAGAATAGTAGCCACAGGCAGATCTGATTACCCCAATCAGATCAATAACCTACTGGTATTCCCAGGCATTTTCAGGGGGGCTCTGGATGCAAGAGTACGGAATATTACCGATGAGATGAAGCTTGCTGCGGCTCAAGGCATTGCGGAACTGGTGAACGATGAGGAGCGGAATGAAAATTACATTGTTCCGGACGCCTTCGACAAGCGAGTGAGCATAGCCGTTAGCGAAGCGTTAATTCAAATCGCTCGCAAGACGGGGGTCGCAAGAGCATAATTTGCAAAAAATCATAATAGAATTTTTTGGTTGACTCGCTCATGGATTCATGATATATTATATTTCGTTGCTGCAAAACATTGCAGCAACGAAATACGCGGTCGTGGCGGAATTGGCAGACGCGCACGGTTCAGGTCCGTGTGGGCTAACCCCCGTGGAGGTTCGAGTCCTCTCGACCGCATTATCTTAACAAAGAATAAGCTCCTGAATTTGTCCTTGAGACGATTCAGGAGCTTTTTGTATTCTTAGAGTTTGTAGTGCATTGCTTATGACTTGTGCTGTAATCCAGATATGCATAGATGTTGGACGTTGTGAATTAATGGCTATGTCCATATTAAATTTCTTTCAGGCTTACTCCTTTGAAAGCAACAAAGTCCCTTCATATGATACTGGGATGACTGTGTGGCAAATGGTTACGAATGATTCAAAGGGAACTCAAATCGTGAGGCTTTGACTACACCTCATTCAGAAATCTCGTATTGCAACCACTTGGACCTGACGGAAACCGTAGATGCCGAACCGCTCTTTGGGATTCATACAACGATAAGGAAATCGCAGAGAAAAGGTGCAAGGTGGGGGATCGGGATGTTGCCATTATCGATGCGTGTTTCTTCTCCACCCGGAGCTTCGCGGCAACTGGGCTTACTCATTTGGCTTGACATTGATTCGGCAACGATGGTAAATCGGGCTCTTCAAAGGGATGTGGCATGGGTCGGGTCTCCACATGCAGTTGAGGATAGATATCGGCGATTTAACGCTTGTCAAATTGCGTTATTTATCTACCATTATCTGGAGACTGTGAAGATCTTTTCGAAGCTGCGAAACTTATTATAAGAGCACTATGTGTAGATAAAAGAAAAAAAGATAATATAATGGAAGTCGACACGGACTATATCAAACAATATATAATATGAAAAACCGGTATTCCATAACGTAAAGAATATCGGTTATTTTTGTTAAAATCGCTGCTACGTTGCTCTCTTATTCGGATGAAAGAGCCGATTACGTAATTTCTTTACACCTTATTAAGGAGGCATAGGCAATGACAAGTGTTCTCGTAGTTGAAGACGATACGCATATGTGGGAAATGATTTCAATGGTTTTGAACCATGAAGGTTTTCGGGTCCGGGGGGCGGTTAACGGCAAGGAAGCGCTTGCTGAAATGGAGAGCGCTCCTCCGGATTTGGTTTTGCTGGATATCATGATGCCAATCATGGATGGGTGGGATTTGTGCCAGGAACTTCGGCGCTTGAACCCCGAACTGCCAATTATCATGATTACAGCTAAGCATGAGACAAGTCAAAAGGTGAAAGGATTCGGCCTAGGCGCAGATGATTACCTGGTAAAGCCTTTTGACCCGCAGGAACTGGTGGCCCGAATCAAAGCGGTAATGCGCCGGTATCGGATTGCAGCCGATAAAATGGTTAGATTGGGCAGTCTCAAGCTGGATCGGCTTCGGGGGACGATTTCGGACGGAAAGATCAATTGGAACTTGCCGCTTAAGGAATTCGAACTATTATATCAACTTGCGAGTTATCCCGGACAAATCTTTATGCGAGACCAGTTAATTGAAGCGATATGGGGCTTTGACCACGAAGGGGATGAGCGGACGGTCGATGTTCATATTAAGCGGCTTCGGGAGCGATTTTCCACTTATACTCACCTTTTTCGTATTGTAACGGTCCGCGGACTCGGATACAGGTTAGTGACGGAAAGCTATGATTAAGAGCTTATATTTAAAAATGGTATTGCTCTTTTTCGTAGCTGTGGCTATAGGGATCGGAGGCGCCATTCCATTAACCATTTATTTGTTTAAAGATCAGATTACGCAATCCATCCAACAAGAGTATGCGATGCGAAACGAGTTGATATCCGATGCTTTTTCCCGATTGGCGCCAGGAGAACGTGATACTTTTCTAAAGCAGTTGTCTGATAAGCAAAAGATAAGCTTATGGGTACACGATAAGAACGGGCTGCGCTACGCTTATGGTCAAACAAACAAATCCTACCTGACAGGCGAAGATATCCACAGCATCCAGAACGGCGCTGAAGTCGTGAGACGAACATCCTTTCTGCCTCTGCCGACGAACTTGCAAATGGGTTTCCCTTTGCAAACTCCGGACGAACAGTTGGCACTTGTCATCCATCCGGAAGGTACTAATCATTCGCAGCTATATATGATTTTGGGTGTTTTTATCGCAATTACAATTGCGATCGCTAACACCAAGTTTATCCTTTTTACTAGCGTAGTGGTAAAGCCCTTGAAAGCATTGACCGCTGCAACCAGAAAAATGGCTAAGGGGGACTTTAGCATCCAACTTCAGACAAAGAACAAAGATGAATTGGGTGTATTGTCGGAGCAATTTCAACAAATGGCCTTTGAGATGAGCCAAGTCGAAAAGATGCGTCAGGAGTTTGTCTCCAACGTGTCCCACGAACTTCAAACACCATTGGCGTCCATTTCGGGTTTTGTCTCCATCTTGCAAAGGGGAGGGCTTGAAGAAGCCGAGCAACAGCGCTGTCTGAACATCATTCGGCATGAAAGCATGCGACTATCCCGACTCAGCGAGAACATGCTCCGACTGACGACAATGGATTCTAACCATCTGCCCTTCCATCCATCGCTTGTTCGACTTGATAGTCAACTTCGCCGTATAGTCGTAGCTGCGGAGCCACAATGGGCGTCCAAACGCTTAAATATTCACCTGGAGCTTTCAAAAACGGCAATTCATGCAGATGAAGACCTGCTGAGCCAAGTATGGCTCAATGTGTTCAGCAATAGCATCAAATTCACACCCGAGGGCGGTGACATCTTCATTGAGCTTCGGGCCGGAAAAGGTGAAATCGAAGTTATTTTACGTGACACCGGAATCGGTATGGTCGAGGAAGATCGAAAACGCATCTTCGAACGTTTTTTTATGGCCGATAAATCGCGCAACCGTGAAGCGGAAGGGAGCGGGCTTGGACTCGCAATCGTAAAACGAGTTGTTGAATTGCACGGCGGACGGGTCGAGATCGACAGCGCTCCAGGAAAGGGGACGGCGGTAACCGTTTTTCTGCCAGCTATGTAAATCAGACAAACAATCGGAAATGTGGTAAAAAAGGTGAACGATCTCGCTCGCCTTTTTTTGCATTTATATCCAACTAATATTACATTTATATCCAATTCATTCATATTGCGTTCATATAGGAAACGTAGCATCGGTTGTGAAAGGAGACTTCAGTCCCAAATAACGCTGATTCGCCGAAACGTCTAGATCCATTTTAAAAAAGGAGTTGACTTCTATGACAAACGATTCTTGTATCGCACAAACCTCTCTTGGCTCCCTTCAAGGGGTTCGAAGGAATGATGTCATTCAATTTCGTGGTGTTCCTTATGCCGACGCACCAGAGGGGGAGTTTCGCTTTTCTCGACCGCGCCACGTATCTGCTTGGGCCGGCACCCGTGATGCAAGCAGTCATGGCTTTATTGCACCACAACCGCCTTCTCCATTACGTCAAGCCATCGGAGAAGCCTCTGAACCGCCTCAGGGGGAAGATTGCCTATCGCTCACAATCTCAACCCCTGCCATCGACCAGGAAAAACGACCTGTTGTCGTTTGGGTACATGGAGGACATTATATGACCGGCGCTGGATCTCTGGACTGGTACGATGGAGCGGAGCTTGCCAAGGACGGAAATCTAGTAACCGTAGGTGTTAATTACCGACTCGGCGCGTTTGGATTCTTGCATTATCCAGGAGTTAGCGATGGAAAAATGGGGATTTATGATATTCTCGCAGCTTTACAATGGGTTCAAGATCATATTACGTGTTTTGGCGGCGATCCTGATCAAGTCACCATCATGGGGCAATCCGCGGGAGCCCATGCCATTATGTGCTTATTGGCCACAGGAGAGGCTCGAGGTCTTTTCCGCAGAGCAATTCTTCAAAGCGCACCCGCAAGTCTTGCTCCAATGTCAGAAGAAAAAGCATGTGAGCATGGAAGCCGGCTGTTAGAAATTTTGAATGTGAGTCAGAGGGATCCACAAGAAATTAACGCCCAATTAAATACCTTATCACCTGCCCAAATCATTCAAGCTTCGGGAAAATTGGCTCAGGAAATTGCACGCTTTGGTCAAATTTCTCTCCCTTTTATGCCTGTTTTTGATTCTCTTTCCACATCGGATCGTTTTATTGAGTTGGCTGCAAAAGGTGCCGGCGAAGCAGGCATTGATCTCATTTTGGGAACCAATCGAGAGGAAGCCAATATTCTTTTGGGGAACGTAAAGAATCTCGATCCGAATTTGGCTAATGAACGTTTCGTTGCCTTGACCGGGAATGAACATGCCATTGAGCGATATCGCTTGCGGCGGCCCGGTAGTGCAACAATCGCTCTAGTATCTGACTTGATTACTGACTATCTGTTCCTGCTCCCTGCTTTGAGGTTAGCAGACGAAGTTCATAAAGCCGACTCTCGTGCTTGGATATATCAGTTTGATTGGGCGCCGCTTGGCTCTCCTTTTAAAGCGTGCCATGGCATAGAACTGCCGTTTATATTTGGAAATTTCGAATCGTACAAGGATGTACCGATATTACAAGGGGCAGATCCAGAAGTTGTTCGAGATTTAACAACGGTTATGCGCAAGGCATGGATTGGATTTATTCAATCTGGCAATCCCGGTGTTTCCGTCCCATGGCCAGCTTATGAGCCGGTTCAGAGACAAACTATGCGATTCAGTTCTATTGTTGGTACTGTTGGTGATTTAGCGGAGATAGGCCGCTTTTATACATGATAAAGATGAATCTGTCACTCGATGAAATAAGTCGAGTGACAGGTTATTCTCATCAAATCATTTGAAGGGGGAGAGGATCAATGACAAATAAAACGGGGATGGCCCGACTATTGGAAATCGCCGGGGAGAAGCGCGGATTGTTGATCGTTTCGGCCCTTTTATCTTCGCTTAGTGCCGTTTGCTTGCTGGTGCCTTACGCTTCCGTTTTTGTTATTTTACAAGAGCTATTGGAGCACGCAGCATCCCCTGCTTTGGCAGACGGAGCGAAAATGATCCGCTTTAGCGTTATCGCTTTGATTGGCCTGACAACCGGCTTGGCCACGATGTATGCAGGGGGAATGGTTTCTCATATCGCCGCTTTTCGTATTCTTTACGGCCTCAGGGTCAAGCTGGCAAACCATATTGGCAAGCTTCCGCTTGGCTGGCTGAATGGCACGTCGACGGGTTCCGTCAAGAAAACGCTGGAACAGAACGTGGAGAAAGTGGAAACGTTCATTGCTCACCATTTGCCCGATCTTGTCCATGCTGCTGTAACCACGGTTCTGATGATCGCTGTGATGTTTACATTGAACGTTTGGTTGGCTCTAGCATGCTTCGTGCCGATTGTTCTCGCGTTTGCGGTTCAGATCGCGCTGATCAGCGGACCGAAGACGAAGGAAAACCTCAAGCTTTGCCATGATTCGCTGGAACGGATGAATGCCTCTGCCGTCCAGTATGTTCGGGGAATGCCGGCTATTAAGGTGTTTGGGCAAACCGTTCAGTCGTTTCGTCAGTTTTATCAGGACATGCTTCACTACCGTGACTACGGTTTGAAATTAACGGATCAATTTCAATACGGATCCTTGATTTTCAAAGTGATTCTCGGTTCACTTGCCGCATTTATTCTGCCCGCAGGCGTGTTTTTAATGAGCCGCGATCCAAGCAACATTGCCTTTGCCTCCGTTCTGCTGTTTTTTCTTGTTATGGCGCCAGGGATATCTACCCCCATGTTTAAAATCATGTTTCTGGCTGAAACGCTCAGAGATATCGATGAGGGGGTCCGTCGAGTAGATCGCATACTAGCGGAAGAAGATGTATCAGAGCCTGAGCACCCGGTGCGGCCAACTTCATTTGATGTTTCATTCGATCGTGTATTTTTTTCTTATGGAACGAAGCCTGAAGATAGGGAAGTCCTTGCTGACATTTCCTTTACGGCTCGCCAAGGGGAAGTGACGGCACTCGTCGGCCCGTCTGGAGCTGGCAAGACGACCATTGCCAATCTGGTGCCTCGTTTTTGGGATGTGAATAGGGGGGCGATTCGCATTGGTGATGTGAATATCCGTGAAATCGCGTCGACTGACCTGATGGACATCGTCGCATTTGTGTTTCAGGAATCATTTCTATTTTACGACACCGTGTACAATAATATTGCGGTCGGCCGCCCGGATGCGTCGCCGGAAGAAGTGTATGCCGCGGCGAAAGCAGCGCAGTGTCATGCATTCATTGACGAAACCCTTCCCTTTGGGTATGACACGTTGATCGGAGAAGGCGGCGTTTATTTGTCCGGCGGGGAAGAGCAGAGGATTTGTGTAGCCAGGGCAATCCTGAAAAAGGCCCCCATTCTCGTACTTGACGAAGCCACGGCGTTTGCCGATCCGGAGAACGAGCATGAGATGCAGCTGGCTTTAAAAGCATTGATGAGCAACAAGACGGTCATCGTCATCGCCCATCGCCTGTCCACCATTCAGGATGCGCAGCAAATTCTTGTGATGGAAAGCGGGAGAATCGTCGAGCGGGGAAGTCATGAAGCCCTCCTTTCAACGAACGGCTTGTATGAAGGCATATGGCGTTCTTACTGTCATGCGACACAATGGCATTTGGGCAAAGGGGGAGCGGATAATGAACATGAGCATGTTGCGCAACATGACCGCGGATAATCCGAGATCTCTCGTCAAACCTGTTTTGTACACGACTTTGGCCAATCTGGCTGGCTTAATCCCTTTTGTGCTGTTGGTAGAAGCGGCGAGATTGATCTTTAATCCGTTTATGGATCCCGATCTGTCATTCGATTCGGTACGGCTCTGGTTTGTGTGTGGTGCTCTGGCGGTTTCTCTCGTTCTTTTGATGGCCTGCGAAATCCCCGCCTATCGTGCCCAATACCGCGATGCCTACAGCGCGGCAGCGGACGGACGATCACGGCTGGCCGAACATATGCGCAAGCTGTCGCTAGGATACCTGAACAAACGAGATCCGGGCGATCTGGCCAATCGAATGGTGGGCGATTTTTCGATGCTGGAACACGGCATTTCCCACTTGGTTCCGCAAATGATCGGTTCCGCCGTCATGCCAGTTGTCGCCCTGGTTGGCTTGTTTTTCCTCGACTGGCGTCTGGCGCTTGCTCTGTTCGCGACACTGCCGGTCGCCATTCTACTGGTGCTCTTGACATCGGGCATTCAGCGCAAACTCGGCTCGAAGCATATCAGAGCCAAGATGAATGCTTCCAGTAGGCTGCAAGAATATTTGAACGGAATCCGAGTGATTAAAGCTTATAATTTGACCGGAGAACGCTTTGTCCGGCTGGAACAGTCATTTAAGGAGTTGATGCGGCAAAGCATCCGTCTCGAAGGGACGATCGGACCGATTGTACTAAGCGCGATTACCTGTGTACGTGCCGGTCTGACCCTGATGATCATGGCTGGCGTTTATCTGCTGACAGGAGGAAGCCTGCATGTGATCACATTCGTAGCTTTCCTGATCATCGGAACTCGCATTTTCGATCCACTGACAACCGCGCTCGCCGGTTATGCGGAATTTCGCTATTTGGAGCAGGCGGGGGAACGCATCGTTCAGCTTTTAAAGGAACCGGTTATGGAAGGAGAACGGCAGCCACCTGCGAGCCATGCTGTCGTATTGAAGCATGTTACGTTTGGCTATCATGATCAACCCATCTTGCGAGATGTGAGCATGAGCATGCCGGCCGGCTCCTTTACCGCATTGGTCGGCCCTTCAGGCAGCGGCAAGAGTACCATTCTTCGGCTTGTTGCTCGGTTTTACGACCCGGAACGCGGAATGGTAACGATGGGCGGGGAGGATGTTCGTGCCATGGATCCCGAAGCATTGCTCAGAAAAGTATCGATGGTGTTTCAAGATGTATACCTCTTCCAGGATACCATTGCAGGCAATATCGGGTTCGGACGGAGTGATGCAACGTGCGAGGAAATCGAGGAAGCGGCGCGCCTTGCTTGTTGTCATGATTTTATCATGAAGCTGCCTAACGGTTACGACACGATGGTGGGCGAAGGCGGAAGCACGCTGTCGGGCGGTGAAAAACAACGAATTTCCATTGCTAGGGCGATATTGAAAAATGCGCCGATCATTTTACTCGATGAAGCAACGGCTTCGCTCGATCCCGAGAACGAAGCAGAGATTCAGACCGCGATCGATCGACTGGTGCGAGGCCGAACCCTCATCGTAGTTGCTCACCGGCTCAAGACCGTGCAGCATGCCGACCAAATTGTTGTATTGGATCAAGGGCGGATCGTGGAGCTAGGCTGTCATGACGAATTACTCTCAACGAATGGCTTGTATGCTCGGCTGTGGCAACGCCAACATGGTACAAGTGAAAGGGGGGATTCGTTTGATGAGTTCAAAGACCAAAGAAATGATTGAGAACTATGTTGAAGCGTATAACTCGTTTGATGTCTCGGGAATGGTTAAGCTCTTGCATCAGAACATACTGTTCAGAAATTATGCGAATGGCGAGGTTAACGTGGAGACCTATGGTATCCAAGCGTTTAAAGAGCTGGCCGAAAAGTCGATTAAGACTTTCTCTAGCCGTCGTCAGAACATCATGGAGTATCGGGTTAGAGAGGACAAAATAGAAGTATTCATTAATTATGAGGGGATACTGGCCGTTGATTTGCCGAACGGGTTAAAAACGGGAAACAAGCTGCGGCTAAAAGGGAAGTCAGTATTTCAATTTGAAGAAGGAAAAATATCACGAATTGAAGACTACAGTTGATTAACAAGGTAAGCTCCCAAGGGAACCGTAGGGGGACTGAACAGGCTGTGGATGGTATCCTCTGTTAACCCGCCCATCTCTAATCTGGCAATTGGAACGGTACCGGTGCAACGAGCGGGTATAGCATCCGGCATGAACAACGTGGCTCGTCAGATGGGAAGCGGACTCGGAGTTGCTCTTTATGGGGCCATCCTGTCCAGCCGCTGCACCTTACTTGTCACGGATAGAATTCAGTCCCTGCAAGGCGATCAGCTTTCCGAATCGGCGAAGGGGCAAGTGATTCAAGCGCTTGAGTCGGCAGGCCTAATTGCAGGCAGCAATGGTCTGGCAGGCATGGAACAGGATATCCTATTTCAAAATGCTTCGCTGCTTGACCTCTTACCGTGAGATTGCATGCGCATCTTTCGTGGAAGGAACGATTGACATTATCAAAGATCAACCGCTGTGATTTTGGCAATCGGTGCTGTGCTTTGTCTTGTTCTGATTCGCAAGAAGGATTTGCGGCATTAATATAAAAATGACCAAGTACAGGTGAAATAAAATGAGAATGAGAATGATAGCAACAATCTTGTGTGGACTGTTCATCTTTCCTCTATTCAGTTCAGCGCGAAGTGATGGAAGTATGCAAGTTGAGCGATCTGAAACGTCAGTTTTCTCCGAAGTGGATGCGTATATTGCTCGTGAAATGAAACAACAACGTCTTCCGGGGCTGGCTCTCGGGATTGTGCAGGGGGACCGCATTCTTTACCTTAGGGGATATGGTCAGGCCGATTCAACCGGTCGGCCGGTAACGCCTGAAACTCCGTTTGGAATAGGTTCGATCGGCAAGTCGATTACGGCCATGGCTGTTTTGCAGCTGGCCGAAGAGGGAGAAATCGATTTGGATGCGCCTATACAGCGCTATATTCCTACCCCATATAACGGTGCAGAGTTCATTACCGTACGCCAATTACTTAACCAAACAAGCGGGTTCACCCAAATTTCGACTTTTAGCAACACCCTATCAAGTATCGACATTCAAGATCAGGATGCTCTTGAGAAAAATGCCTTATCTTATGCGGATAAGTTTTTAAAGAAAGCCGTTCAAACCGAGCAACCCTTCAAGTATTCGAACGCAAACTATGTACTGCTCGGTTATATTGTGCAACAAGTATCCGGCCAGTCCTATGGCGACTACGTGAAGGACCATATTTTTGCTCCTCTGTCTATGCAAGACAGCTATGTTACACTTGACGAAGCTGCTGCGCACGGGCTGGCAAAGCCCCATCGCCGAATATTTGGATACAACGTTCCCTATGAAGGTCCCTATATTCATATTCCAGGAGATGCGCCGGCAGGGTATCTCTATTCGAGTGCTAAAGACATGAGCCATTACCTGGTTGCCCAGATGAACGGCGGCCGATTTGAAGACAATTCCGTTCTCTCTTCGGAAGGCATTCGCCTTATGCAAACCGAACCTGTTCCGGGAACTTACGCCATGGGTTGGATGACAGATCAAATTAACCATTTGCCGGTTATCGGCCAGCCGGGGGGCTCCATAGGATTTCAGGCGCAAACTTATATAGTTCCGGAACAGCAGTTGGGAGTGATTGTGTTCGCTAATGTACTGGACGCGATCGATGCCACGTGGCCCAACAAAACACATGTCATTACAACTACCCATATTGCCGCCGGGATCATAGACTTACTCAATAATGACCCCATTGGAGGATCGGGTCTAAGCATCTCACAGAAATACGGGGTCGTAAATGGGCTAGTATTCATACTTAGCATATGGTTATTATATACGGTCTATAGAACTGCGAAGCGCTGCCTTGGGCCGTGGAATCCTGACAGATCCCACCATACTAAATTATCTATCAAAATTATTATTTCTAGAATTATTCTAAATTTTGCGGGTCTGTTTTTTGTCCTAATGTTAAGTATGACTCAAGTAGTTCCGGTATGGCATATTGCAACCATTTATCAGCCTGACCTAATCCTGTGGCTGAAAATAATGACTGTACTTATGGCACTGAAGGGAAGCATGGAAATTATACGGCTGGTTCGGTCGAATGGTATGAAAAAGCTTTAAGTTTGAAACAAAAGCACTACAGAAATGACTATGATAGCGAAAAATGATATTTTTCATTTAATAATCAGGATCATTGACGACACCTCTTCAACAACATGGGCCTGGCGTTTTTTTGAGGGATCTGGACAAAGATTCGTCCTTTTCAGTTGAAAGCTTGGAAAGCCTTCAATAGAAATGCAGGGTCGGAATCCACCAGCAAGACCTTGGTTTCTATCATTTGATATGCGTAGGCCAGGTTATAGGCAGTGGTCGTTTTTAGGTTCGTATGGGCTAACCCCCGTGGAGGTTCGAGTCCTCTCGACCGCATTATCTCAACAATGAATAAGCTCCTAAATTTGTCCTTGCGACGATTCAGGAGCTTTTCTGCATGCTTAGGATCAGCAAGGTACTGCTCATGGCCTGTGTGTCTCAAACCAACCGATAAAGTGTTTTAGAGCGCTTGCTGTCTAGCAATTCCGATCATTTCACTCCTAAGCAGGGTCTCCAAAAATTGACTTATATTATCGGATATGGTACTCTTATCTTTAATACATATTAGCGGACGTGAAGTACAGGATTCTAAAAAGCCGAATGACCGCTAATCTTTATTAGTGGCCATTGAAATGGTTGTGTTAAAATAATTTACTTTTGGAGGAATCCTATGCAAACAGGTACAGTTAAATGGTTTAATGCTGAAAAAGGCTTTGGTTTTATCGAAATTGAGGACGGAAACGATGTGTTTGTTCATTTCAGCGCGATTGAGGGTGACGGTTATAAGTCATTGGATGAAGGGCAACGCGTCCAGTTCAATGTGACCCAAGGCAACCGTGGGCCACAGGCTGAAAATGTCTCTAAAATTTATTAAATCTTTCGAGCTGCCCTAAATATGGGGCAGTTTTTTATTATTCCTGTTTTACATTCATGCACGAGGATTGTCATTTTCGTAAATGAAAATAAAATAAGCGGAGGTATTGAAAATGAACAAAGAACAATTGATCGAAGAAGTGGCGAAATCTAGTGGGTTCTCAAAAAAGAATGCTGAAAAGGCAGTAACGCATGTGCTGGATTCGATTTTTGAAGCTCTAAAACAGGGCAAAGAAGTTCAACTAGTTGGCTTCGGAAGATTTAATGTCCGTAGTCGTGAAGCACGCATGGGAAGAAGCCGTAAAACCGGTAAAGAGGTGGAACTTCCGGCGGGTAAAGTTCCTGTATTCACGGCAGGAGTCACTCTGAAAAATGCTTTGAATTAAACTTAATGCTAATATAAAAAAAAGATGTGACTACATCAGAAAGCGGTTTTTTATCAAAACAAGTACACATGATTCGAACGATAGCGACGTATTTTCTACCATTGATGACATTATTAACTTTTACTCCAAACAGGGTTTGGAGAGAAAAGCAGCCAAGCTGGGAAGTTTAAAGAATGGCACAGGCAAGGAAAAGGATGATAAATGATAATTGGGGAAATAATTCTTTACAACCGACCAGTTAGGACAATGAAGAAGAGTTCGTTGTTGATAATGATTTCCTGCGTTTTTTCTTCATGTTTGGTAAGCCTCGGAAATTCATTACTGCGAGTGATTCCCATGAAAAGGGGATTGCTATGAAATCACTTCAAGAATACACCCGTTGGAAGAAGGACATGGCTCTTCACGGTAAATCGGATTTGCGAAAGAGCATCTGGCAGTTGGTTAATAGTATCGTTCCCTTCCTATTGCTGTGGGGGCTTGCCTATGAAACACTGTCTATCTCAATATGGATCACGCTGTTGCTTGCAATTCCAGCAGCCGGATTCATGATCCGAATCTTCATTATATTTCATGATTGCTGCCATCTGTCTTTCTTTGCTGGGAGGAAGGCGAATACGATCATCGGAACGATGACGGGGATCCTCACTTTTTTCCCGTATGAGCAATGGAAAAATGAGCACTCCATTCATCATGCGACTAGCGGAAATTTGGGCCGTAGAGGCACGGGTGACATTTGGACGCTGACTACGAAGGAATACGCGGCACTTTCCCCTTGGAAGCGTCTGGGGTACCGTCTATACCGCAACCCAATTGTCATGTTCGGGCTCGGACCTGTATTTATCTTCTTGTATGCATACCGCTTGAACCGGAGGGGTGCCAGACGCAAAGAGCGTATGAATACATACCTAACAAACGCAGCGTTAGCTGGCTTGATGGGATTGCTCTGTTGGTTGCTAGGCTGGAAGGAGGTCCTACTGGTTGAGGGGACGATTCTCTATTTGTCTGGCGTTGCGGGCATATGGCTCTTCTACGTGCAACATCAATTTGAGGGGACCTATTATGAATGTGCAGATGAGTGGGATTTCGTTAGCGCGGCTATGAACGGCAGTTCCTACTACAAGTTGCCTAAAATCCTGCAATGGATGACAGGAAATATCGGCTTCCACCATATTCATCATCTGGATCCCCAGGTGTCAAACTATAACTTGCAGCTAATACACGATAGCAACGCCGCCATGCATAGTGTTCCTGCCATCGGAATCCGTTTGAGCCTGCAGGCGCTTCGATACCGACTGTGGGACGAGAGCAGCAAACGGTTTGTGGGATTTCGGCGTCTTAAAGAATAAACATAAGGCAGATCGTAGTTTATTGCGATCTGCCTTATGTTTATTCCCTGTTTTGGTAATGCTCGAGGTCCAATGGCTTTCCCTTTTTTAACGGAAAAACTGCCAAATATACATCACGATAAAAAGAAGTGTTCCTACTGCAATGATAGTGAAAGCAAAATACCCAAAATAGCGAAGGATGCGCGGCATTTTTTCCATATCAATCTTTTGCGTTGGTGCACCCATAATGTTTCTATAATGATTCGTTGCGGAGTTAAAGGAAGATAATTCTTCCTGTGTTTTATTATTTTCTTCATTATCCGACTCAGTCATGAACAACATACCTCTTTGTAACGTAGTTTTAGGAATTGTAGCACTATACAAGCTGTATTTTCAATTTTTTTGGAGCTAGGTACAGAGGTTAGAGTAGGGACTGGATACAAAAGCTGGTGTGCGGAGTTTAGAGTAGGGGCTTAAGATACAAAGCTAGGCTATAGAGCATAGAGTAGAAACAAGATGCAAAGCCAAAGTGTGGAAAACTAAGCATGAGAGTGAAGTTGGGCGTGCTAACGGAAATGTGGTTCGTTATATGGCTGAAATTAGCAGGTTAGAGATTCTAACGGAAATGAGGGACGTTATTCGGGCAAAAACCGACTAATATCGCTCATTTTTGGTCGGATAACGTCTCCTATTTCCGTTAGAAATTCGACTGGTCTGATTTTAGCGAAATAAGGGCTGTGATTTCCGTTAGCTGTATGATGAAGTTCGCGTCATCATCTCCCAGCAGAGGTTAGAGTAGAAGTTTGAGGTACAAAGGCTAGGCGCAGAGGTAGAGTAGAGTCTAAGGCACAAAAGCGGGGTTCAGAGGTAGAGGAGAAGGTTGAGGTACAAAAGGTAGGTGCAGAAGTTAGAGTAGAATCTGAGGCACAAAAGCTGGTGTTCAGAGGTAGAGTAGAAGTTTGAGGTACAAAAGTTAGGTGCAGAGGTTAGAGTAGAGTTTGAGGCACAAAAGCGGGTTCAGAGGTTAGAGTAGAAGTTAGAGGTACAAAAGCTAGGCGCAGAGTATAGTGCAGAACATAGAGTAGAAACAAGATACAAAGCCAAAGTGTGGAAAACTGAGCGTGAGAGTGAAGTTGGGCGTGCTAACGGAAATGTGGTTCGTTATATGGCTGAAATTAGCAAGTTACAGATTCTAACGGAAATGAGGGACGTTATTCGGGCTAAAACCGAGTAATATCGCTCATTTTTGGTCGAATAACGTCTCCTAGTTCCGTTAGAAATTCGACTGGCCTGATTTTAGCGAAATAAGGGATGTGATTTCCGTTAGCTGTATGATGAAGTTCGCGTCATCATCTCCCAGCAGAGGTTAGAGTAGAAGTCAGAGGTACAAAAGCTAGGCGCAGAGTATAGTGCAGAACATAGAGTAGAAACAAGATACAAAGCCAAAGTGTGGAAAACTAAGCGTGAGAGTGAAGTTGGGCGTGCTAACGGAAATGCGGTTCGTTATATGGCTGAAATTAGCAGTTTACCAATTCTAACGGAAATGAGGGACGTTATTCGGGCAAAAACCGACTAATATCGCTCATTTTTGGTCGAATAACGTCTCCTAGTTCCGTTAGAAATTCGACTGGCCTGATTTTAGCGAAATAAGGGATGTGATTTCCGTTAGCCGTATGATGAAGTTCGCGTCATCACCTTTATCTCCCAATGGACATTATCGTCCGTTACAGGGGCAGCGCATGGGAAGAGCAATGCTGACTACGGCTAACGGTGGCCAATAAGGTCCAAGGGATGTGGTTCAACCGACCGCCTCCGTCATGCAGCGAAGCACCGCGCGCTGGGAGCTGCGCGTAGAGCGGGATCCGACGCAACAGGGGATATCCGATGTCCCCCTGTAGTCCCCGTCTTGCCGCGAAAAAAGGGACTTGTCCCCCAAGTCATTAGCGATGAGCGAATGCCGAAAAATGCACGATGCTTACATTGCACCCAGGCAGTGTGCTATTTATACCAGGCAGTGTGCGATTTATAAAAGAAGGCCATGCTCTTCCTTAGCTAAAAAAGAGCGGCGCATCACAATCTTCTGCGCTGCTCCCTTGGAGAATGGCCGGAATAGTTGCGAAATAGCTTGATGAAATAGCTTGTATGCTCATACCCAAGCTGCTCTGCTATTTCCTGAACAGTGAGATCGGATTGATCCAGCAGCTCTTGCGCACGTTCCATTTTCACTCTGGTTACAAAAGAGATGAAGTTTTCCCCAGTTTCAACCTTAAACATTCGGCTAAAATGGCTGGAATTCATATTGATCCGCTGCGCCATTTCCTCCATGCTTATTTTTTCGCCCGGATTCATAATCACATAACGTTTAGCCTCAGCAATCTCCTTGCGAAGTGTGACATCCTTAATGCTCCCAAGAGACGTAATTTTTTGCTCCAAATACTGCGTAAGCCACCGTTCCAAATGATCCAGCGTTTCTATGGCATAAATGATACGGTGAAATTGCTCGACGTTGAAATTAGTAACAAAGCTTTGCATCACGGTATATTTAAGCTCGATTTCTGTAACCAGCTTTAATACCAGGCCTTGCACAGCCTCCACAGGATACTTCAAATGATTGATGTGAACGATCCAGTGGTGGACCGTTGTTGCAGCCAGTTGTTTGTCTTTGCCGACGATACAATTTCGAATGCTTTGTAATATGTTGGCATAGTGAACGAAAATATCATCTTTCGTCGTTTTTATAACTTGCCATTTGATGAGACAATTCTCTCCGGCATAAAAACGAAAGGAGCCTAAGTCCAAAAATCTCTGCGCTTCGGTCTTCAACTCAGTCAAGCTTTTGCAAACCCCTCCCAGATAGAAGGAAATGCCGGTTTTTAGATACTGGATCATTTTAATTTGGACTTGCTTAAGCAGCAATTGGATCTCTTCATACAGATTGCGAGAAATCGTCTTTGGAAAAGGAAACATAATCAGCGAAGAGCGTTCATCGAAAGAGAGGAGAACGCAACCGTCGATAGTAATCAGTTCATCAAGCCCATTAAGCAGCACAAACCGCATATTATGCTTTCCGCCGAAACGCTCCTCTAATTCATGCGGATGCTCAAGAATCGCCATAACCGGCAAGTAGGGTATTTTTTGCTCAAAATGAATACCGATCGACTCCGCTTTTTCCTCCCACTCGGTCAGATTCCAGATAGGCTGCTCAATTAACGAACCTAGGAAAGTAGCACGGATGGCTGAGCCGTTGGACATTACGACCTCCTGCAGCTGTTGATGTTCGCGTTGCGATGCGCGTTCGGCATCCAGCTTCCCGCGGAGTTTTTTTAATATCTCTGTAATTTGCTCAACTCGCAAGCTTTCCTTCAGTACATAATCACTGACCTCCAGTTGTACGGCACGCTGAGCATATTGGAAATCTTCATGGCAAGATAGGATAATCGTTTTTAGTCGGGAGTTCGCTGCACAGGCGAGTTGAATGACTTCCAGACCGTTCATGATAGGCATACCAATATCGGTAATTAATATGTCGGGCCGATGCGCAACGCAGGCTTCCAACGCTTCCTCACCATCAGCGCAAGTTGCAACCAGCTCAAGTCCAAGGCTTTGCCAAGGGATATTGGCCGAAAGATAGTTAAGCATGGGCATATGATCATCGGAAATAATTACTTTATACATGGTAGTCCTCCTTCCCGGTCTGGAGCGGCAGCATTAATGTGACGCAGGTTCCTTGCTGATCCTGACTGCGAATAGTCATATCAAACTGTTCGCCAAAAATCAGCTTCAATCGATCATAAACATTAGACAAGCCGATGCCAGTGGATTGCTGTTGATCGTCTGCAAGAGAGACGTTAATAATTTCCCAGGTTTGCAGTTCAAGGCGCTGTTGCAAGGCCTCTAAATCCGCCGCTTTCATACCTCGGCCATGATCTTCGATTTCTATTTTCAGCATGACCTTGTTTTTTTCATTGAAACTCATACTTTCCTTATGTCTTATTGGCTCGATTTGCTCAACGCGAATAACGATAATCCCGCCCTTGCTGCCAAACGCATGTTTATAGGCATTTTCGATAATAGGCTGAAAAATAAAGCGGGGTATCATTTCAAGCCATAGCTCCTCTTTTACATTCATCTTAACTTCGATCGGGTGCCTCATTGTGAAATTCATTAACTCAACATAATCTTTTATCGTTTCCAGCTCGGCATAGAGCGTTATAAACTCATCCTTTTTGGAAATCGTGGCCCGCAACAATGAGGATAGTGAACCAATCAGTTCGGCGTTCTCCTCATCCTGCTTGATCAGCAGCTGCATGCGAATAGAGCTCAGCACATTGAACAAAAAATGCGGATGGATCTGCGCCTGCAGAAGCGATAGCTCTGCGCGCCGTTTCAGCTCTTGCTCGATCTGCACCTGATCCAAAGTGCGCTGAATTTGATCCAGCATCTTGTCAAAGGAGCGACCGAGACTGCCAACCTCATCACTGCCGCGGATATTGGAACGAATAGTGAGATTGCCGCCTTCTACCTTCTTCGCCACTTGGCCGAGTACTTTTACGGGCTTGGTAAAGCGCTGCAGCAAATAGGTGAGTGCGATCAGAAAGCTGACCGCCAACAAGATTTGAACCAAAATGCCGCTTCGGGAAATGCCGTTCAGCTTTTCAGTTAATTGTTCATAGCGGGCAACACTCACCAGGCGCCAGTCGGAAAATTTAACAGGCATCGAGATGTAGAGCTGGTTCTCTCCGTTAGCATGAATGATACTTGGCGATTCCAACTCTTTTGTATCCAAGATAGAATCGAAGTTTTGCCCAATCAGCTCGTCTTTACGATTTGATAGAATGCGATTTTGACCGTCAAGCAAATAAATATCCTCTTTAAAATCAGCAAACAGTTCGCGAATCGTATTTTCGGTGCGGCTGACGATGAGGTAGGCATATGGCGAACGTGACACATCCTCCATTATCGCGCGTGCCGTGATGATGACATATTGCTGATCAGCAGATTTCGGAGGCAAATAGTTCTGCTCTGCTCCAAGAAACAAGGTTTCGAACGGAGAGAGCTTGGACATCCCGGAGAACCATTGTTTTTCAAAAAACAGCTTAGGCTGAAAATCGTAAAATGAATAATCGGAATAAGCCCTTCCATCCTCTAGCAGCAGAGTAATCTTCAAGTCGCTTTTCTCTCCGGCAATTTGCTCCAATCGGGTCGTCAGTCGTTTCGCTGCAGTTGGATCATCTTTGGCTAGATCAAGCAAGGTTTTAATTTCCGCATCAAATTGAATGAAGTTCGATACGGAGATCATTTCTTCCAAAATCGCTCTGATTTGAGACTGAATGATAGCAAGCGATTGGGTTGCGCTTTCTTGAGAATGCTCACGAATAATCCATTTAGAGTAAACATTGGTGATGTTTAACATAAGAATCGTCGGAAGCATTAAACACAAAATGGAAGTCATAATCAGTTTTTTGCGAAGCGACATTTTACGTAAGAAATTATGCAACCGCTTTCATGCCTCCTTTATTTATGATTATATATGAGCGCGAAGAATTTTGTCGAATATGATTTTGGAAATTTCGCAAGTTAGCATATTTTTTTCAGAATAGAAAAAATCGTTCCATGTAATGAACAAACCTCGCTCCTATAATGAGCTTATAGTGAAGTAAGCGAGAGGTGATAGAGATGAAACAGCACAAGCAGTCTTTCTATAATAGTATCGCTGGATACCTGTTCGTTTTGCCGATGTTGCTGACGACCATGCTGTTGACGATCATACCGATTTTCCTGTCGGGCATAATTAGTTTTACGGATTGGAATTTCATCACAGGGCTGGGGAATATTCATTTTATTGGTTTTGGCAATTATGAGGAGTTATTCAAGGATGCGCATTTTTGGCGGGCGATGACCAATAATCTGACAATGATATTAACGGTTCCATTCAGTATGATCATTGCGCTTGTGTTGGCCGTCTTGATTGATCGCGTAACGTATTTCAAATCGTTCTTTAAGGTAATCTACTTCATGCCGTTTATCTCCAGCTTTGTAGCCGTTTCATTATTGTGGAGAGTGTTATATCATCCGACAAGCGGACCGATTAACGGTTTTCTAAGATCTATTGGAATTGCCAATCCGCCGTTATGGCTCGCAGATCCCCATTATGCATTAATCGCTGTAATGATCATTATGGTTTGGACAGGCCTTGGATTCAATATGATCTTATTTATTGCGGGCTTACAAGGGATTCCCAAGGATTTATATGAGGCTGCCGATATGGATGGGGCTTCGAAATTCAGACAGTTTATGAACATTACGATTCCGATGCTGTCGCCAACGATCTTTTTCTTGCTGATTACAGGAATCATCGGCTCCTTCAAAGTGTTTGATCTGGTCATGGTGTTGACCGAAGGGGGACCGGCAGGTTCTACTTCAGTAATCGTGCATTATTTGTATGAGGTTGCCTTTGTTAATTTACGCTCGGGTTACGCATCGGCAATCGGCATTTTATTATTGTTCTCTCTGCTGATCGTTACGGTGGTTCAATGGTTAGGACAGAAAAAATGGGTCAACTATTAAGGAGTGATCAAGCATGCAAACGATTCGTGTTAACCGTGTATTGGTCACGGTGCTGATGGCCGTCGCAGGTATCTTCTTTATTATGCCGTTTCTGTGGATGCTCTCCGCCTCCTTCAAGCCAGAGCTTGATGTTATGACTTACCCGATTCAGTGGATTCCGGAAACCTGGCGAGCCATTGAAAATTATAGAGAAGTGATGTTTGGTACGGTACCCTTCGGACTTTATTATTGGAACAGCATTAAGGTGACATTAGCTACGACCGCCTTTTCGCTGACCATATCGTCCATGGCTGCTTATGGTTTTTCGAAAATTGCCTTTAAAGGGCGCGACTTCTTGTTCCTAGTCGTGCTGGCGACATTTATGATCCCCTCGCAAGCGGTGCTGGTTCCGCAGTTTATTATTTACCGCTGGTTTGGACTGTTTGACAGTCATACCGGACTTATGCTGCTTGGGGCTTCGGGCGTGCTTGGAACGTTTATGCTGCGCCAGTTCTTTATGGGCATTCACAATGAAATTATCGAGTCGGCGAGAATAGACGGAGCGAATCATTGGTCGATTTTCTGTAAAATAGCGCTGCCGCTCGTGACGCCAGGACTGGCAACGTATATGATATTGCGTTTCATTTGGACATGGAATGATTATCAAGGCCCGTTAGTCTTCCTGCGCTCAGAGAACCTCTATACGATTCAGCTTGGGATCAGGAAGTTTTCGGATATGCATGGCGAGTTTTACTCACTTATGATGGCAGGTACGGTCGTAGCGATATTCCCCTTGCTGCTGATCTTTATTTTTGGGCAAAAATATGTCATTGCAGGTGTTGCTTCAGGCAGTGTGAAAGGTTAATCCCCGTTCGAGATCCGCAGCAGCGGTTTCGATATAGCATTCCGTTTCTTCACAAAAAAAAGGGAGGTTATTACTATGAAACATTTTTGGACAAAATCGATGGCAGGGTTGTTAGCATCAACTTTGTTGCTTTCTGCTTGCTCCATCTCAGGGGGAAACAAGGCGAATGACAAGCAGGAAGGAACGAATAAAGACGAGGTTGTCACCTTGAAGTTTAATACTTGGAACAGCCTCGATGCAGGGTTTGACGTTATGATCAAAGAATTTGAGAGCACTCATCCCAATATTAAAATCGATTTCGTCTCGCCGGGCGACAATAACTCGCTGGAGGCTATGAAAAGAGTGGATTTAGCCGCGGCTTCTAATGAAGATATGGATGTTATCATGGTGCCCGGAACGAATCAGCTCGTACCTAGAATTGCGCTTGATATGTTCGAACCGTTGGATGACTACCTGGCCAAAGAAGGCGTCGCTTATGAGGACGAATATAAAGTTGATTTGAAAGTCAACAACAAGTATTACGGGCTTCCAGGAACAATGACGACGAATTTGGTTATTATTAATGAGGATCATCTGAAAGAAGCGGGCCTTGAAGTTCCTAAGGATTGGACTTGGGACGAGTACCTGAAATATGCAAAAGCGATGACAAAAACGGAAAACGGTAAAACGAGATACGGGAACTATTTTCACACTTGGGCGAACTATGCGTCGCTGGCTTTAAACGGCCAGATGGAAAATACAGGACTTGTTATGGATGATCATAAAACAGCTAACATTCTAAATCCGGCAATGAAAAAGTCGCTCGAGCTGCGCTTGCAATCTGAAAAGGATAAATCATCAACTCCTTATGCAGAAGTGATTAGCCAAAAGCTGAACTATCGTCCGCAATATTTGAATCAAGATGCAAGCATGCTTATTACGGGATCTTATATATTAGTGGACGTTGGCGGTACGGAAACCGTGCCCGCTAACTTTAAGACCGTGTTCGCTCCTTATCCAAAAATGAATAAAGAAGATCCGATGGTTGGACCGTTAAGCGCAGATATTTTGACGATATACGGAAGATCGAAGCATAAAGAAGAAGCCTACACCTTCGTCCGCTGGTTTACAACAGAGTGGTTAACGATGCAGGGGCAGTATTTGCCATCCTGGAAAGGGGCAGACCTTGAGAAGGTAGTGGATAAAATCATTTCCAATACCCAAACCCCGGAGCATGTGGATAAAGAATCCCTTCTTTATGTGCTGAACAATTCCATTACACCCAAAATAAATGTGCCAGTCTCTTATCAGCCGGAAGTTGAGAAAATCTTCATTGAAGAGTTCGACCGCATGATGCTGGCTAATCAGGATTTGGATACGACGATGAAAAATATGAATGAGAAAATACAAAAACTGATTGATGATAGACAATAATGATTGCTTTGCAGTGGGAGGTCATGGATCGTGACAAAAATTCATTCCGATCGCTTGAACGGATCAATCGATGTCGGCGAATCGTTCAGAACGCTGGAGAGCCAGTATTTTCAAGGACATGAAGTCACTTCGTTTGCTCCTCACGAGCAGCGGGGCACGCTGAAATGGGTGCGTGCCAGCCGCAAGCCAAGAATGGCGTTTAATAAGATCGATTACTTTTTCGAGCCGACGGCGATGTGGGAGTTTCCCCCTGACTATGAGCAATCGCCGGAAATGCCCTTTCAGCTTTCCTTTGTGGCGCAGGATACCGTGCGAATTCAAATTCAGACACGCCTGAGAACGGCCGCTGCCGTTCCGTCGGTTATGCTTGATGGAGAGGTTGGCGTAGATAAGTCTTGGCATGGAGAAAAAATGGAGAAGGGGTATCGCTGGAATAATGAATGCGGCTCCGTTGAACTGGAGCTTGCACCATTCCGTTTGATCTTTAGAGACAGTAAAGGCAGGGTGCTGACTCAAACCTATCATCACGAAGATAAGCCGTCCTTAAACAATGCGTACCCTATTCCGTTTTCCTATGTGCGTTCTATTTCCGATATGTCACATCGCATGGCGGCCTCCTTTTCCTTGTCTCCTGGAGAGAAAATATATGGCACAGGCGAGTCCTTCACGGCATTGAATAAACGCGGGCAGCGTATGCGCTTGTTTACCCGCGACCCGTTGAGCGTGCAGTCGCCTGATATGTATAAGCCGATTCCGTTTTTGATGAGCAATAAAGGCTATGGCATGTTTATTCACTCCAGTGCTCCGATGACGTTTGATATCGGTCAGGATTACGATGCCGCCAATACTCTGTATGTGGATGATGACAGCATCGATTTGTTTTTCTTTTTTGGAGAGCCTAAGCAAATTTTGCTATCCTATACAGCGATAACGGGCCGAAGCCCGCTGCCTCCATTATGGTCTTTTGGGCTTTGGATGAGTCGGATTACGTATAATTCTGAAGCCCAGGCTAGAGAAGTGGCCGCCAAGCTTAGAGAGTATGATATTCCCTGTGACGTCATTCATTTGGATACCGGCTGGTTTGAGCAGGATTGGCGTTGCGACTATCAGTTTTCATCCAGCCGCTTCGATGACCCGCAGCAGATGATTCACGATTTGCGCAAGGACGGTTTTCGGATCAGCTTATGGCAAATTCCTTATTTTACGCCGCATAATCCGTTTTTTGAGGAGCTGATCGAGAAGGGCCTGGTCATTACAGATCATGAAGGCAATTTGCCGACAGGTGATGCTATTCTGGACTTTAGCAATCCGGAGGCGGTTGCATGGTATCAAGAGAAAATTGAAGGTTTGCTGGATATGGGCGTTGCTGCGATCAAAGCAGACTTTGGCGAAAGCGCGCCGATCTATGGGCGTTATCATTCCGGCAGAAGCGGCCGACTGGAGCATAATCTTTATCCGCTTCGCTATAACAAGACGGTTGCAGAAGTAACGCAAAAAGTAACGGGCGATACAATTATTTTTGCCCGCAGCGCCTGGGCGGGAAGCCAGCGTTATCCGCTGCATTGGGGGGGCGATGCCGAGAACACGGATTCTGCGATGCATGCCAGCTTGCGTGCCGGCTTATCGATGGGGCTTAGCGGCTTCACCTATTGGAGCCATGATATGGGCGGATTCGTGAAGAAGAGCCCTGAGTCCTTATACCGCCGCTGGCTTCCATTCGGCATGCTCTCCTCACACAGCCGCGCGCACGGAGCTCCGCCCAAGGAGCCGTGGGCTTACAGTGAGCAGTTCTTGAAGGATTTCCGAGCTGCGGTACAAATGAAATATAGATTGATGCCTTATATTTATACGCAGTCTTATTTGTCCTCCGAAGCAGGCTTGCCGATGATGAGGGCGATGTTTATAGAATATCCGCAGGACCTGGCATGTTGGTTGATTGATGATCAGTATTTGTTTGGCTCCGATCTGCTTGTAGCTCCTATGTTGGAGGAGGCCGCTGAGCGCCATGTTTACTTGCCGAAGGGCAAGTGGATCGACTACCAAACAGGTGAAGTCTATAAAGGCGGCAGCTGGGCAACCATTGCAGCAGGTGATATCCCAATTATCGTATTGGTGCGCAGCGGTGCAATTATTCCGCAGGTAGAGCCTGCTGCTTCTCTTGATTTTGTGAATTGGGAGGAAGTAGAGGCGGTGGCCTATAGCGCTGACGGGGCAGCTTGTTCTGGCTTTTTTTATCATCCGATTACAAGGCAGCTGGTAGAGTTAGAGGAACGAAAGGTCAACTCTTAAGGCACAAACCAAGCGACTTCGGACCTATTTGTCCGGGGTCGCTTGGTTTGATCTCCATAGAATCTTCAACGTAATGGATCGGCGTTTTATAGGGATTCATATGAAATTCACTAAAAATTCATATGCATTTCATATAGCGAGTGTATAGTAGAATAAAAACTCGATGAGGCGATACATAATGTCTGTCAAAATCCTGGTAATCGAAGATGATTTATATATACAAGAGCTCATCAAAGAATTTCTTAAGGCACAAGACTATCACGTCGAAGTAGCTACCGATGGAATGGAAGGGTACCAAAAATTTCAGCAAGGCGTTTTCGATCTGGTTCTGCTGGATATTATGCTGCCCAATATGGACGGTTATTCCGTATGCAGAATGATACGGAGCCATCATTCAACACCAGTGATCTTTCTGACGGCTTTAAGCGATGAAAATGATCAACTGAAGGCATTTGAACTGGAAGCGGACGATTTCATATCGAAGCCTTTTTCATTTAACGTGCTTGTCAAAAGGGTCGAAGCGGTATTGCGCCGCTCTTTGCCGGAGACCAAACCCAATGAGCTTCAATTTGACCGTCTTCGCATGGATTGTGAAAGCTACAAAGCATATATCGATCAAACGGTGATCGAGCTAACGGTCAAGGAGTTTGAGATCCTGCAGTTTTTTGTGGAAAATTCGGGTCGTACCATAACCAGGGAAATGCTGCTTGATAAGCTTTGGGGTTACAATTTCTATGGAGACACTCGTATTGTGGATGCACATATTAAAAATATTCGGAAAAAGCTTGGTTTGCCCTATATTAGAACATTAAAAGGTATCGGTTACATCATGGACGGTATTACAACATGAGACGCCGGGGGATTACCTTCAAAATATTTGTCGTTACGACGATTTTGCTGATTATATCTGCACTATGCTTATACCTCACATTATATTTTTTTCTTCCTTCATTTTATTATCATACGAAGAAAGCAGGGCTGGCCGCAGGGGTCGATACACTGGTTGCCCGGCTCGGGAATAGCAACTGGGACGAGGCGGAGAGCTTGTTGGACGATTTTGGATACCGCCAAAATGCCAGAGTAACCGTGGAGGACAGGGAAGGAAAACTGGTTTACCCCCATTTTTATGCTGTACCTATTAAAGATTTCATAGGCAATGACCCATCGATCACGTCGCCGCCTCATGCCTCCGAAAAGACAGGCGATTCGCCAGTCATCGTTCAGAAAATCACGATCCCCCCATTAAGTGAACTCTCGTCCAATCCCGACAAACCCGATAAAATCGAAGAATTCAGAACGACGTCGTCTATTGTGATCGGTGGTGACGATATGGAGTATACCTTAACAATAAGCGCTTCGCTGCAGCCTATCGATGAAGCAACATCGGTCATTTGGCATTTTCTCCCGTATATATTCATTGTCATTCTGCTTATTTCTTTCGTTGGAGCCTATGTATATTCCCGGTTTATCACACGGCCGTTGATCTGTTTGAATATCCTGGCGCGAAAGATGGCCCGGCTCGACTTTACGGATGAGGTTACCATTCATTCCAATGATGAAATTGGCGAGTTGGCCGGTTCCCTGGGCAAACTGTCCCGCGATTTGCAGCGTTCGCTAACAGAACTGCACGATGCAAATGCACAGTTGACAGACGATATTCAACGAAAAGAGGAACAGGAGCAGCAAAGACGGGAATTTATCGCTACCATTTCTCATGAACTGAAAACGCCGCTTACTGCAGTGTCCGGTCAACTTGAAGCGATGATTCATCAAATCGGCCCATACCGCAATCGGGACAAATATTTACTGCAATCGCACAATATCGTGAAAGAGATGGAAAAGCTCGTACACGAAATTCTCGACCTTTCGAAGCTGGAGAGTCGAGAGTTCAAACCTCAAATTCAAGCGGTGAACGCGACACTGCTTGTGAAGAATTTGCTTCACAGCTATGAATACTTTTGTGAAATGAAACAGATCAAACTGGTCGGTGAAATCGACTCAGGCGTGATCGTGCAGGCGGATGAACGATTATTGTCCAAAGCGGTCTCCAATGTGGTCGGGAATGCGGTGCAATATACCCGCGAAGGTGAGCAGGTATCCGTTTGCCTCCGTCAAAGTGACGACTACGTTCATATGGAGGTATTGAATACGGGGGCTCATATCGAGGAAGAAGAGCTTCCGCTTCTATTTAACCCGTTTTACCGTTTGGAGAAGTCCCGAAGCCGGGCAAAGGGGGGCAGCGGACTTGGCCTATATATAGTACAAAAAGTACTGGAAGCCCACGGTGCGGAATATAAGCTGGTTAATACGCCGGATGGCGTTCAGTTCACTATACGTTTTACTAAAACCGGGAACGCCTAGTTCCGGTTTTTTTTCTTGTGAACTTCATATCCGCTTCATGTGCTATTCAAATTCAAACCGTATAATCAGACGTAGCACAGGAAGGGAGAAATAACAGCTTGAAACTTTTGAATTTACCCCGAATGAAAATGAAGGAAATATTAGCTGCGCTTTGTTTTCTCGCCCCGAGTCTGATTGGGTTTGCCGTATTTTATTTAATCCCTTTCGGCAACAGTGTAGGGTATTCGTTCCAAGAACGGATGGAAGGGACGTTTACTATCGCGAACTATACGGAATTGCTGGCAAGCACGTCTTTTCACAAGGCGGCCACCAATACGTTGTGGTTCACCGCGTTCAGCGTGCCTGTCCTCGCTATCGTCTCATTATGCCTGGCTATGATGTTGAATCGGCGGGTTTTCTTCCGCAACTTGCTGCGCACGGCTTATGTAATGCCGCTGGTAGTACCCGTAGCATCGATCGTCATGGTCTGGCAGATTCTGTTCGATTGGAATGGGACAGGGAATGCGATATTGCAGCATTGGGGCATTGCCCGTATCGATTGGATGAAATCGGATTGGTCTATATGGGTGCTTATCCTTATGTTTTTATGGAAAAACATCGGCTATAACGTGGTTTTGTTTTTGGCCGGATTGCAGAACGTCCCGGAGCAGTATTACGAAATCGCCAGGCTGGAAGGGGCAGGCCCGATCCGTAAGCTCTTTGGCATCACATTGGTTTATTTGCTGCCAACCATCTTCCTGGTCATCCTTATGTCCATATTGAATTCTTTTAAAATATTTCGCGAAACGTATTTGCTCGCCGGTCCCTACCCTTATGACCGCATCTATATGATGCAGCACTATATGAACAATATGTTTCAGTCGCTGGACATTCAAAAGCTGTCCGCTGCCGCAGCATTGATGGCCCTCTTTATTGTTGTCCTGGTTGTTGCGTTATTTCGAATCGAGAATCAGTTTCGTTCTTTTATGGAGTAGTGAATGACGACAGGAGAAATTAACATGGGCAAGAAAAAAAAGCAAACTATCGTAATCTATTTACGCACGTTGGTGTTGATTGCAATAGCCTTGATTATGCTCGTCCCGCTTGTACTGACAAACGTCAATTCTTTGATGACAGAGCAGGAAATCCTTACAAATTACAATATGCTGGGGAAATCGGAAACAAGCGAGTTCGCCAATCTGAAATGGATTCCGGATTGGGTATCCCTTGATCAATATTTTAAGGTATTGATCGCTACCCCTCAGTTTCTATATATGTTCTGGAATTCGGTATACATGGTCTTCGCCATCATCATCGGACAGACAGCGCTCTCGGCTATGGCAGCTTTCGCTTTTGCAAAATTACGCTTTCCGTTTAGAGACTCGTTGTTTTTCTGTTACCTCATGGTTATGCTTATGCCGTTTCAGGTGACATTGGTACCCATATATATTACAGTCGACCGTTTGGGTCTGTTAAACAGTCCTGCATCAATCATCTTTCCAGGCATATTCGCTACCTTTGGAGTATTTCTGCTTCGTCAATTCATGCTGCAGATCCCTTCGGCCTATTTGGAAGCAGCCAAAATCGACGGTGCGGGCTACTGGAGAGTGTTCATATCGATCGCCTTGCCGATGGTTAAACCAGGCTTGACGGCGCTGGTCGTGTTATTGTTTGCCGACTATTGGAATATGGTCGAGCAGCCGCTCATCTTTTTGCAAGATGCTCATCTTCAACCGCTGTCCGTCTTTCTTTCTCGCATTCAGGAAGAAACATACGGGGTTGCCTTCGCCGCGTCCGTTCTTTATATGGCGCCTATGGTGTTATTGTTCCTAAATACAGAACGATATTTTGTCGAAGGAATTCAACTATCCGGTATTAAAGGGTAGCCAGCCCTTGATTCACAGAATCGCTTGAGGAGGAAATGGGAATGGAAATGAAGCTCAGACAGCGGCGGATGACGCGCTATCTATTTATCGTATTTTTGTTCGTGCTGGCCGCTTTAACCTTGTTCAGCAATACGTTCCAAACGATGATGCTGCCGAAAGTAACAACAGAACAACCTGTAAAAAAACAGCTTTCTCATGTGATACAGGGGACAGGAACGATTGATTTTTACAAAAAAGAGGAGTTGATCAATGAGAGCGGTTGGAAAATCGAAGATGTCGTAGTGAACGAAAATGATATCGTGAAAAAAGGGCAGATCCTCGTTACGTTTGACGGGTCCAGTATTGAAAGTCAGTTGCTTGATGAGAAGGATCGGTTGGATCAGCTAAAGCTGGACGAAGAAATGATGAAGGAACAATTGAAATTAACATTGCGCGATGATAACGAGGAGGCGGTGCAAAAGGCGAAGCGCGAACTGGAGAAATTACAACTGAATATTAAGATGCAGCAGCGAAAAATTGATCAATTGCGTGAGGATTTGGCGGAGAAAATTCAATTAACAGCACCTTATGACGGAAGGATCGTTGATTTAGACGCAAAGGATGGCATGAACGTTCCCCAAGGAGGGAAGGTGCTGACCCTTGCGAAAACGGATGAAGGGATGTCCTTTTCCTTCGTGACAGATTCGAATTCCGCGGCATTGCTGCAAATAGGAGAAACCCTAAGCGTCCATGTGAAAGGAGAGAAGGACAAGACCGTCGATGGAACTATCGCCGAGATAACAGAAGGTGGATTCAAGGGAGACGCGGGTCAAGGAGGGATAAGTGCGGGGAATGACACAGGAACCGATCAGAATTTGCAAAGAACAATTTCCGTATCGATCAAAGACAGCAGCTTGAAGGGTGGTGAACAAGCGGAAGTATATTTGGACAAGCCGGCCAAGCGACAAGGAATGGTCATCCGTAAAGGGCTGGTTAAGGAGGATAGCAGCGGGAGCTATGTATTTGTTATCCGGGAAAATAAGAGTCCGCTCGGCAATACATACTTGGCGCAAAAAGCTTATCTACAGTTAGGAGAAGAAAGCAACGACGAGATAGTAGTTCTATCTGGACTAAGTCCTGACGAAAGGATCATAGCAGAAACAAGCGAACCGTTGCAGGACGGCAACCGTGTTCGATTGAATTGAAAGGAATGATAAGTGATGAACAGAAGATGGGTATTTCTGATGATAGCTCTTTTGCTGCTATTATCTGCATGCAGCTCGAAAAACACATTATCCGAACCAGCAGGCTCCATACCGCTCGGGGAACGCAAAACGGTGGTTGTTTCCGTAAAGACGTCTAATCGCTTTCTTGAAACTGCCGTTCAGAAATTTGAGGCCCTCCATCCGGATATTAAGATTGAAATTAAGCAGTATGTTACATTTTCGGGAACGGACGACGGCTTCAAGCTTTCAGACGATCTGATGAACACGGAGAAATACGTTCAGTCCGTTCTAACCGAAGCGATGTCCGGAAAAGGGGCGGATTTAATCGAAATGATGGATCTGCCTGAAGATAAATTTGTGGACAAAAAACTGCTGACCAATTTGGATGAACTGATGGCTGTAGATTCTTCCTTCAATAAAAATCAGCTGTATTCCAATATTCTTGAATCTTCACGTATCGATGGCGGATTATATACGATGCCAACGAACTTCATGCTTCTAATGATTGCAGGGGATCAAGAGTTATTGAAGAAGGCGAATATTACGGTTGATGACAAAACCTGGACTTGGGAGCAACTGAAAGCGATCACCAAGGAACTGAAGGAACAAGAAGGCCAAGATTTATACGCCTTCGTCGGGTTTCCGCAGGACTTCGTTGTCTCTCTATTCCTGGAAGGCAGTTATCGCGAATTCGTTCAGGACGAGCGGTCGGTTCACTTTGATTCGGAACAATTCAGAATGTTCATGCAAAATATTAAAACGATGAATGATGAAGGTATCATTAGTCCTGAAATGGACGGAAGCCAAAAGGGTTTATTTTCCTATATGATCAATAATAGAGTACAGTCTTTATTAGTAAATTTAGTCAATCCAGATACTGTAATACTGCAAATGCCAACAGAAAAGGGCCAATCGCAAGGTTGGATGTACAAATCATCCGTCAAATTGGGGATAAACAGTAATTCGAAAGTTCAGCAAGAAGCGTGGGAATTTCTAAAGTTCCTTGTCTCTGAGGAAATGCAATCTTCAGCGGAAATGATGGGAATTCCTGTCCATAAAGGGGCCGCCGATATGATGCTTCAGGAAGCAGCGCAAAAAATCGCACAGGGGGAAACGGGGAATCTTCAGCCTGGAGTCGTCCCAACAGAAAATGCCGGGCAAGAGATTCCGGACGCCAAATTCGTGGAACAACAGATCCAATATGCAAAAACTATTCTGGAGGGAGCTAAAGTGACTTCTTCCATCGATAAGCAAGTCGATTCCATCATCAAGGAAGAAGTCCAATCGTATTTCAGCGGCCAGAAATCGGCAGAGGACGTAAGCAAGCTGATTCAAAACCGCGTTATGACCTATCTGAACGAGTGACGGTTGTCGATCGAAGTTCTCACTTGCAAGATGTGGGGACTTTAAACGGGTGCTCTTAGCCGGGCCATAGAAAGTTTGGAACTGTCACGCCACAGATCATCTGTGGAGATTTCCGAGTGTACATCATTCGTCCAATCATTTTTGGTGAGGACCGCATCAATTAAATCATAAAGACGAGGGAGGGGAGCTTAACAGCAATGGGGATGAGAGTGGGCAACAGAAGAGGAACGGTCGTGTATACGACAGGTATTCTGAGGAAAAATCCACGAACGCGGTTCGTACTCGTTGATGCGGTCAATCTCGGACAAGCGTCCCGGAATATAACGGTTCAGGTGATCGACTGGTCTAACGGTTCTCCCGTACCGCTAAAGGTAGTTCCGTGCAACACAAGGAGATGCACACAGGTGGTAGGACCCAATAAATCCGTGTTTTTGTATGCCGATGTGTCCAAGGTTCAGTTCAAATACGAAGTTCGGATTATCCAGCCGGCCAACCGTCGCTTTGTGACCAATGTATTTGGCGTAACGAAAACGCCATTTAAGCCGCTGGAAGGCGGCACGGTATTGCAGCATGACCTGGTCAAGATCGGCAGATAAGATTCGGCCGGAATTTACAATTTCAAACAAAAAGTTGGACGGAAAACATGCCGGTTTTCCGTCCAACTTTTTGTTTGCAAGAGGGACTGCGAACCTCTTTTAATTTGCTAAAAAGTCTCTCAGATATGCTTCTATTTTATTAATCGAAGTGACAGAGAACTTTTTATCTTTATAGTTGATAAAACCCTCGTCGATACACTGGGCTATTGAACGATTTAAACTTCTGATCGGTGTACAGACCTCACTGGACAAGGTTTGCTTTGTCAGATGTTCTAAATCGTCGATTTTGTAATGATTCCGTATACTTAATAAGATACGATCTTTAACTGTTAACAGTGATAATTGAGCTACGGTATCTGAACTTAAAATTAATTTGGAGGCAAGTCGATTTATGATGTAGAAATTAAAATTAAAGTCATTTTTCATCCATTCATAGACCTTTGTCTTATGGATAGCTATCGTTTCACAATTTTGTTGAGCAATAACACCAAGTGTTTTAATTTTTTCATTAAAAATTTCGATCTCCCCAAAACAACTATATGAATCATAGATATATAAGGAAACCAGGGTTCCTGTATAGCTTTGTCTGTACACTTCTGCAATACCTGTAGTTAGAATATAAAGATGATGGTTTTGCTCATGCGGGTGAATAATTAGACTGCCTTTTTCATGTTTTCTATAAATAAATTCTGTCTTTATATGTGCAGGTGCATGATTCACGATATCTCTAAAATCCATATGTTCCCTTCTTCTTTTGGTCATTTGACCTATTTTTCGTTATAAGTCGAACTATATAATAAGGCCAACCAAGATGGGGGGCTTATTATGAGAAAAAAAAGGGCTCATCTGGCGGGGAATTGGTGTGTATATCTGCTAATCTGAAGTTTGGTTAATCTCTCGTCAACGTATCAGCGTGATTTCCGTTTGGACATCGATTGATAATGATTCTCAATAATGATACGATACTTGTAAAATCCACTAGATTTAGATAGTTGATTTTGAACTTCTTGGTTGACGAGGTGTTCATATGAAGCAGATCATTCGATCCAATAATATACATGGGTATTTTGACGCTATATCTGATGATTTGACCATAAGCGAAACAGATCAGGGAGGAGAACAACGGATTATCCTTTCGCCTTCCTTCGGGGTGGGAAGCATTTCCCGCATGAAGATCAGGCAAGGAATTGAAGTTGTTGTCTCCGATATGGTGCTGGAGGAGGATTGGGATCAGCATATTTACGAGGATCAGGTTTTTGAGATCAATTACTGCTTCAGCGGCGGAGTGGACTGTTTTTATCAGGGCAGCCGTTATTCGACTCAAGTGCCATCCGGCAATATGTATTCGATGGAGGGTAGTGAAATTCATTTGCTCAAGAGAGCCAAACTAAGGTACCAGATTCTCGAAATCCGGTTGTTGCCAGAACAGCTCCTTGGCTACTTTAAACATACCGACGAATATAGCTGGGCGGAGGACTGGCTCAAAAGTCAGAGGAAGCAGATAAGCCCTTTGACAAACTCTGTCAGACTCAGGCGTGCGGTTAACGAGATGATGCATTCTTCTTATTCAGGCGCCTTGAAGAGGCTGCATATGGAAAGCAAGATCATGGAAATTGTTTTGCTTGCCTTGGAGAAGTACACTTCGGACGCTTGTCCAAAGACGGCGTCTGATATCAAAAAACCGGATATGGAGAGGCTTTATGGTGCCAGACAGATTATTGAGGGCCGGCTTGAGGACCCGTTATCTTTGAGAGAGCTTGCCCGCGCAGCGGAATTAAATGAATTTAAGCTAAAAAAAGGGTTTAAAGAGCTGTTTGGTATGACCGTTTTTGAATATATTCGTGATCAGCGAATCGAAAAGGGCTTATATTTAATGCAACATGAACAGCTGAACGTCGGAGAGGCGGCTGCAGCGGTCGGATACAGCAATCCCAGCAACTTCTCTGCGGCATTTCTAAAAAAATACGGCTGTAAACCGGGGCATTATATACAGTCGAACCTGGTATAAGCACAAGTGAATAGAAGCAGACCTAAAAGCGCCTGATCTAACGGGGGCTTTTTTAGCTGTCCGGATCTGACGTTTCTTACTATATGAATGTAAGAGAATTGGAGAAAATACGTTTGCAGCCGAAAACAATCCGTCTATAGGTGGAAGGAACCCCTGAGAATCATTGATAATGATTCTCATAATCGGCGTGAAATTGAATGCCGAACCAAGAATCTAAGGGGGACATTTTTGAATGGCTAATGCAACGAAGCTATGTTTTGATGTAACGATTATCGGCGGCGGGCCGACAGGACTCTTTTCAGCGTTTTATGCCGGCATGAGGGATATGACAACAAAAATTATCGAGGCAGCTCCGTTTCTGGGCGGAAAACTGCCGTATTATTCGGAGAAGTTCCTGTACGACGTCGGAGGAATCGCTGCGATTACGGCCGGAGATTTGACCAAACAACTGGAGAAGCAGGCGAGCACCTTTGAGCCGACGCTAGTATATTCGCAGTTGATTGAAAAAATGGAGCGTTTGGAGGACGGAACATTCCGTTTGACAAGCAATACCGGGGAAAAGCATTTGACGCGTTCGATTTTACTCACAATCGGATTCGGCACGCTTGTGGCCAATAAGCTGGAAGTGCCCGGCGCAGCACAGTATGAAGGCCATCATCTGCATTATAGGCCCGTAAACGTGGAACGGTTCCGGGACAAAAGAGTACTTATCTCCGGTGGGGGCGATACGGCAGTGGATTGGGCACTCGCCTTGGCTCCCCTGGCCCAATTTATCGGCATTGTTCATCGTCGGGAGGCGTTCCGGGCTCACGAAGGAAACGTAGCTCTGCTTCAGAAGCAAGCCGTAGCTGTCATGACTTCTTCCCGGATCAAGGATATATGGACAGGATGATCGAATTGACGGTGTAAAGATTGAACGCTTGGATACAGAGGAGCTAACCACATTGGAAGTGGACGAGATCCTGGTTTGCCATGGCTCAAGGCCTGATTTGGGGGGAATCAAGGATTGGGGGCTGGCGATCGAACAGGACCGGATTCTTGTAGATGCATGGATGCAAACCTCGGTAGAAGGTATCTTTGCGGCGGGCGATGTTGTGGAATATCCGGGCAAATTGCCGGGCCTAATTGCGGGTGGCTTTACAGAGGGGCCGGCTGCTGTTAACCGCATCAAAGCGTATTTAAACCCACGTCAGGAAGTGAAGCCGATCTGGTCTACCGATCATGCGAAGCTCTCGGCGATTCATAGCGGGTCTTAGGGATCGAAGGTTGATTAGCAGATTTGCTTAGCGTTGTCTAGGGAGAGGAAGGGGCGATACTATACTCGCCCTTTATTGGGTTCCAGATTGAGCAAGCGACAATGGTTCGCCTATTGCCGCTTGCTCAATTTTTTGCGTGATCATTTGAAGTCTTATCTGTTGGATTCTTCATAATTTGCAGCCCAGTGTTCTTCAGCTTGGACTCGATCTTAAAGTCAATGGTAGCTTGCTGATAGAGTTCTGGCCAATGAGTATACTGAGACGTGGGCAGAATGCTCCTGAAATAATTGCCCAGCCGAAAAATATCGGCTTGATCCTGTTGCGTTCGTTTGAACACTTTGGTAGCCCGTTCTTCGATTAACTTGTTAATAGAAGCCTCTAGTTCGGAAGGATCGAGGTGAATGCCGCGTGCGGAATCCATCAACGTCATGGTGGTTTTGGCGCGAATACGAATGAATGGCTTATTGTTGATCATTTTAACTCGCACAAAAGATTTGGAACTCATAATTCTAACGTCCATTTTTTGTGCCGTTTCGATCTCAAAAGGAAACATCTTGTTTGTGACGATACTGGTAATCAGGGTTTCCTCCGGGGTGAGCATTCCCATCATTGTATCTCCATGAAAATAGGCGTTGCCTTGAAGCTTAAATAACGTGACCGGATCACTGCTCAACACGGGGATAAGGTTTTCCTCCAGTGGATTGAAATACCGGCTGAAAATTTCCCATAACGTCATTTTGTTTTTTTGCGCAGTTCCTCCGGCGTAGCTTTCGAAAAAAAGCTTGGAATAAATACCGGACAATTCGCCTGTTGGATAGGGCTGGTCCAGTACCTCCTCCATATCGCCTGATACTACGGTAACGAGGGCATCCAAGGGAAGCGTTCTATCGCGCATGGCAAATTCCAGATAAGGCAGGAATCCTTTTTTTGCCAGTCTTTGATCCAGGAAAATCGTTCTTGTCTGTGATAGATCAATAAATTTAGTCAGCTTAAGGCGGATGCCATCAAGCGCATCTACTACCGTATCCCCGACTTGTTTGACCGTTATATAATCTTTATCCGTTCCCCCTCCGCTAGTCTCCTTGACGCTCGGAAGCGGGAATCTGGCCCAGATCTTTACTTGATTATTCGGAATCTCCTCGATCCCGAGCACGGTAACCAGCAGCCGATTGTCAATGTCTTTCACATCCCAGCAGCCTGAGAGCGGCAGCATGAACAGAAGCAGGAGACCAGGAAGGAACAGGGAACGAAATTTGAATCTCATGAACGGGATTTCATCCTTTCTGAAATCATCGATTTCATTACTACCACCAGCGGAAATAAAAACATGAGATATAACCGGAACGGAGTATTTATCATAAGAGCTCTTTCAATCCACTCCCAGGATGGAACAAGGAGTGTGGAAGCGTATGTTATAGCTCCAGTCAGCAAATACAGCAGCTTATCGTTCCAACTGGGGAAAATCACTTTCACAGCTGTGACGATAAGATTCACCATGATCGCCAGTGCTAATATCAGGTATAGCATTGAGGATGAGATGAACACGGCAGTTAAATTTTCAATAATAAGCCAGTAATGATATATAGTATCCATTTTGGATATGTACGGTAAGGTTAAATTCCGCGACATTTCAGCTCCAAAGGTTAGCACGGGGAGGTACACCGAGCCTAAGATCAGCGGTATGAAGCAAATAGTCGCTGCAGCATACGATTTCCACAGCTTGCCGGGCTTTTTACTGAATTGACCGCAAACTGCAAGATATAAATAAGCGGTCCAAATACATGATGAAGCATAGAAGCGGGGGCTTGTGAGAAAATCGCCCGTACTCTGAAGCCAGGGTTTGCCCAAGTATAGATGAGTGTCGCTCATCGCCAAGAGAAACAAAATAATTGAAATCGGAAAGCTGACTAACAAAAAGATCGAAGCCGTCCGTACGATCGATCCAAATCCGCCGGATGCCAAAAATACGGCAATCCAGATAATCCCGTTAAGCACCCACCCTGGTGTTGTATGCAGGATCGTCATGCCGATGATCTCGGTGTGCGCGCTGACCATGACGACCATGGAACGCCACATATACCAGATGAGGGGCAGCACAAATAACAAAATTCCCAGCCAGCCGAGTTCTTTCTTTACGATCGTGAAGGCATCCTTTCCCTGATGCAGGGCCATCATCCGGCTGAAGAGCCAAGCCCCTACAAGGGATAGCAGCATCCATATCATGATGGGGATCCAAAAGCCATGGCTGGTGGAATTAATCACGAGATAGGGATATAGATAAAAGGAAATCGCCCCTAATACCATAATCTGCAATCCGAAAAATTGGGTTGTTGATAAAGCAGTTGGCTTCATTGTCTATTCCCTCTTCCAAAATTCAGCCAGTTTGTAAGTGAAAAATGATGGGAGCGTCCAAGTAATCCAAGGCTATTTGATCGCGCTCTTGCATCTGGTCCAAGTGGAGTTAAATAGGAGATGCCAAAGGATTTAATTCGCGACAGGCAGATAACCATGATGGAGAAGGAGAACACAATCCCCAGTACGCCGAGCAAGCTCGCCCCAGCTAAAAAGAAGTATTTCAATATGCGCTGCACTAATCCCATTTGATAATCTACAACGATAAAATTGGTTAAGGCTGTGGTAGCCGACACGATTACTAGCAGGTTGCTGACAATGTTGGCCTGAATAATGGCTTGTCCAAGCACGACGCCCCCGACCATAGTCACTGTGGCGCTAATCGAGCGCGGCAGGCGAACGCCCGCCTCGACGATGCAATCCAATAAAAACAACATAAGCAGTGATTCCATCCATACCGGGTAAGGAACGCCTTCCCGGCTTGCCGAAGCGCCGAGATTGATCTCCAGCCGGTTGATGTCAATATTTACAGACGTAATCGCAATATAGAAGGCAGGGAGAAACAGATTCAGCATGACGGCTACAAACCGCAGCACTCTCATAAAAACAGCGATAAAAGGAGTAAGATATTGATCCTCAGCGGATTCCCAAAAATCAAAGTAGGAGCCGGGAGCAATGATGGAAAACGGAGTGCCGTCGAGAAAAATCACGACTTTTCCATTCAACAAGGAAGCGGAGGCCCTGTCCGGACGCTCGGTGGTCACCGCGACTGGAAATAAACCGGTCTTCGGGTTGAGCAAGCGCAGCAATTCCCCCGATTCCTGCACACTGTCCGTTTGAATGCTGCTGATTTTATCGCGTGTATATTGAATAAGTCCCGGATCGGTGACGCCTTCCAGATACATCATCCCTACTTTGGTATGCGTGATCTCGCCAAGGGTCGTTTCCCAAATTTTTAGGCGGGGCGTTCGCATGCGTTGACGAACCAGCCCGATATTCGTGGGATAGTGCTCATTAAAAGAATACATCGGCCCCTGGATGACATTTTCGGTTTGCGGCTGCTGCAACCCCCGCTGCTGAGGATTTTCGGTATCCAGGATTATTCCGTTGGAGGAATTACGGCTGCAGAGGATGGTCTTCCCGGCACAAACTGATTTTTCACATTCCTTATAGTTTCCAACTGCGTATTTGCTGCCAATATAACTATCCAGATTGGTTTCAGTCGCGTCCTCCGGTACTTCTAATTGGAATTTCATGTGGTCCGACCCAGTTAGGGACGTAAGGGAACAAAGATAGATTTGCTCCTTGTCCACCTGTCCTACACCTACGGCTTGATAATCTGCGGCATTCTGAAAAGCTTGTTCTAGCTGTGAGAATAAAGGCTCACCCTGATCGTGAGATAAATGTTGAAATATTGAGCGGATTCGTTGTTTTTCCAATTCATTCATCATCCTTCATATGTGTGAGATATCGATATCTCACGCAGTTTACCCCTAATATTTCATGAAAAGAGATAATTTATGCTATTTTGACAAAGTAAGTTATGTTAATATTTACTGTTCAATGGAGAGCATCTTATTACAGATGGGAGAAAATAAACAAAAAGCTTGATATTGATAATCATTATCATTAAGATATATAAAGAGCTAATTTGCTTATTACGATATCCGATGGATGACATATTTGAATGTTATTCAAATCGAAGAGTGGAGGAGAAACCAGACAGACTATGAAACTTATATCTAGCAAAAAAATGTTGCTTGCGCTGCTGATGAGCTTTGCCGTTGTGGTCAGTGCATGCGGCGATAAGGCACAAAATTCCGGTTCAGGGGGCGATAGCGCTTCGAAGGATACTGCGCAGGAGCGCGTACTGACCGACGCTCTCGGGAATGAGGTAAAGGTACCGTCACATCCGCAGCGAATCATCGCAACCTATTTGGAGGATCATCTGCTGACGCTTGGCGTAAAGCCGGTTGCCCAGTGGTCGATCAAAGGAGATGGGGTGCAGAACTATCTGCAAGACCAATTGGCGGAAATTCCGAAAATACCGTATGATTTGCCTTACGAATCCGTTATGAGTTTTGAGCCTGACTTGATTATTCTGGGCGGAGCGGATATGGCTGCGGACGGCAAGTACGAGCAGTACTCCAAAATTGCCCCTACTTACGTTGTCGGCAAAGAAAAGAGCAACAACTGGCGCGAGGAATTGAAGGCAGTCGGAGAAGTGCTCGGCAAGACAAAGGAAGCGGAGGAAGCCATCCAGGCCTACGATCAAAAAGCCGCGGAGGCTAGAGAAAAGCTTAAGCAGGTGATCGGCTCCCGTACAGCAGCATCCCTTTGGGTAACGGAGAAAGCGATATTTGTGGTTAGCGACCATCTCTCCAGCGGGACGGTTCTCTACAATGATCTGGGGCTTGCTGAACCTAAAACGGTAGAAGAAATTTCGAAGACGGGTACCGCGAACTGGAATTCAATCTCTATGGAAGAATTCGCCCAGATGGATGCGGATTACCTGTTCATTGTGAACAACCGCGGCGTAACCAAGGAACAGCTGATGAAGGATCCTATTTGGGCCAATATACCTGCGGTCAAGGAAAACCATGTATACGAGTTTGATGATCAATCCAGCTGGCTTTATGCAGGGGCGATTGCAAATTCGAAAATGATCGACGATGTATTGTCATCGGTTGTCCAATAAAGTACAAGAATGCTCTGAAATGAATAAAGATCGGTCTGCATCTCTGCAGGCCGATCTTTTCCGTCCAGCTAACGGGGGAATTACAAATACGAAAAGTAAAATTTAATGGATCATGCCCATGATTTCATGGATGATAAGCTGAGGTTCGCTAAAGTTGATCAAATGTCCCGAACTTGAGGCCTCGACCCATCGCCCATTAGGTAAAGCAGAGACGGATTTCTGATGCGCCTTCATAACGGCTGGACGCACCTTTCTTTCCATCCATGTAATTTTGGTTCCCGTAATGATGCTGATTTCCGTGTTGCCGAGAAAAGGAGGAGTCTCGCGCAGCGCCGCCAGCTCCGTCAAGAACGAATCCGATTCGGCTGCAGCAGTCTTGGCTGAACGGACTGTGAAATCCTCGCGCCGATGCTCTTTGTATACGTCGTCCGGTTGTGCACGGCCGGGGATGCTGCCCAGAAGGCGATAAAGACCAAGTCGGGCCAAAGGAGGAAGAAGCAGACGATTTAAGGCGAATTGTCTTTGTGAGGCCGGGGCGAAATAGAGATCGCATTGTTCATCCGATGGGTCTACCAGAATAAGGCCGCGTATTCTGGCTAAATTCCGGCTTGCGGCTACTCTTATCATCGGGCCGCCCCAGCTATGTCCTACCAGAATAAAGGGGCCCGGACCCAGCGCATCCAACAGACAGGAAAGGTCATCCGCCATCCTTGCCAATGTTCTTGGCTTATCGTCCGGCTCGCTTTTTCCAAGACCGGCGCGATCGTAGACAACGGCTCGGGTAGCCTTGGCTATAGCGGGATGAACGAGTCCCCAAGTCGAACGGGAGAAACCTAGACCGGACTCGAATACCACTGTTGGGCTTCCTTCTCCCTTGACCATATAGTGTAATCGGCGGCCATTGTTGGTGCTGATGAAAGTACTCGTACCGAATGAATGAGATTGAAACATGAGGCGCATTCTCCCTTCAGGATGCCACAACTCAATAATGATAACGATTATCATTATCATTATCAAGTATAGCCGATGCCCCTTTCAAGCTCAATGCTTCTGCAGGTATTTTTAGGATGGGGAATGAGGTGGGGTTCTCGGAACCGGGGATATTGAGATTGATATATAACATATCGTATGAGGTGGGGGATGCCATGACTGCCCAAATAAATATACCTGATCAAAACAGCGTTGACCTTTTGAACAATGCATGGCTCAAACTCGTGCAGGTGGAAAAAGTGAAATACAGCGGACAAGAATGGTCGTTTCGAAAGGATCGACTGATCCGGTATCGCATGGTGATCTGCATTGACCCTTGCAGAGTTATAGTAGATGGTATTCCGATATCTGCCGTTACCGGAACGGTTATTCTTTGCTGTCCGGGACAATGGATAGAGACGGGGGGACCTTCAAAAGCAGAACAAGCCATGTATTTTCTTGATTTTGAGCAAGGACTGCTCTCCGCCGAGGATGCTGGTAAAGATACGAATACAAAGCCGAATTCCTGTAAGCTTGAATACCGAATTCCTGCTTCTATACGCATCGCCGGTATGATTCATCTTTACTGGGAACGCTTCACAACGGCTGATCAGATGAGGGTTCAGGCAGGCTTCTACGAGCTGCTGGCGCTATTGATTGAGAAGATAGAGCATCGTGATACCGACATGCCGGAGCTGGCCAAGCAAGAGATCGACAGTCGTTACAAGGAAGGGATCACGGTGGACGAGCTGGCTTCATTATCAGGAGTGAGCCGCTATCACCTGATGCGTGGCTTCAAGGAGCGCTATGGAAAAAGCATCGTCGAATATTTGACGGAGGTGCGTCTTCGGCATGCCAAGAAATTAATGCTGGAGAGCGGATTATCGGTTGATGAGATTGCAGACAGGGTTGGCTTCCGAAGCGAATCTTATTTTCGAGCGGTCTTCAAGAAAGAAGTTGGCATTGCACCCGCCGTCTACCTCCGTAATCGAAAGCGCCGAGTGGCAGCGTATAGCTGGCCGATATTAGGATCGCTTCTGCCACTTCAGGTGATACCGTATGCTGCTCCGGTGGATCATTACTGGACCAATGAGTTCAACCGCAAATACAGCGGTGATATAGAGGTGCCGCTTGGCCACCATTACGACTTCAACCGTCGTGCGTTGCGCAAGGCAAAACCCGACTGTATCATCGGTCTGGATAGCACGATCTCGCCCGATGAAGCGGCCCGCCTGGGCGAAATCGCTCCCGTACTGCTTCTTCCCTGGATGGACGCAGATTGGCGGCAGCATCTTTTGATGACCGCTGATTTTTTGCAAATGAACGAAGCCGCTGCCGCTTGGCTGGAACGTTATGAACAGAAAGCAAGGTCCGTCCGCGAGCGGATTCATAGCGTCGTTGGAGATAAAAAGGTACTGGTATTAAAGGTTGCCGGGGAGGAGATGCAAATTTGGGGCCGCAAAGCCATGACCGTCCTTTATGATGATCTTGGGCTGGCCCCCGCTTCGCTAATGAACCAGATTGATTGGTATGAGGCTGTTGAACTGGAGCGATTATCCGGCTGTGACGAGAACTGTCTGTTTGTTGTTAGCGTAAATGAAGATCTCCGCTCGCAAGCGTATTGGAAGCAGCTGCAAGAGGACGAGGGCTGGCGCGGGCTTCGGCCGGTTCGGGAGAACAAGGTTTATTTGCAATCGGGACACCCGGCATGGGTGTATCCATGGCTTGAGAATTCGGCGCTTTATCATGAACGACAGCTGGCCAGGGTCGAACATTTGATATTGTGCGCAGATTCATAATCATTCCGCATGATTCTGAATATACAAAGTAAAGGCTGTTCGTTATACTCTTAAAATGATAATGATTCTCAATTTCAGGGGGTATAACGAGACATGCATGATATTAACCAATCCAATAATAGGTCACGTAAGTTTCCTATCTTTGCTGCCTTGCCTATGATAGCTTTAATATTCGCACTTGTTCTTGGAGGCTGCGGGAAAAGCGGTAGCGAAGGCGCTTCTTCCAGAGCAGATTCCGCTGCGAATGGACGAGTTCCTTCACAAAATGCGCAGGAAGCGAGTCATAGTAATGAGCAGGAGATCGTAATCAAGCATGATTACGGCGAATCAACGATTCCGGCAAATCCCAAGCGGATCGTCTCCATCGGAATGGAGGATATGCTGCTCTCCCTGGATGTGCCGCTGGTGCAGGCTTTTAGTACGGATGGCTACTATTTGGACGCTCAGATTAAGGAAAAGGGGATTCCGATTAACAGCTCCTTTGACATCAATCTGGAGGCGATTGCCGCAGTTGACCCTGATTTAATTGTTATGAATACGTATATGACGGATCAATCAGGTTACGAGCAGCTGAGTAAAATAGCGCCAACGATTGCTTTTGTCCGCGATAATTGGCAGTCAGCCATTGTTGATATCGGCAGGGCGTTGGGCAAGGAGGGGCAGGCAGATGCATTACTCCAGACGTATGAGGATAAATTGAAGCAAGCCAGGGAAACAATCGTACAAGCGGTTGGCAAAGACAAGACGGTTGCTTTCATTCGTCCGTCAACCAAAGAAGTAGAATTGGATTTCCCGGAGTATGCCTGGACGTATATCCTTTATAATGAATTGGGTCTGAAGCCGGATCCGGCAGTCCTGGAATTTCAGAAAAATAATAAAGAAGATACTTGGGGAGGAACAATGTTGTCACTGGAGAAGCTCCCGGAACTGACGGCGGATTATTTGTTTATGGATTACGGAGCTTCGATGGCCAATGAAGCTGAGTTTCAGCAGGATGTAGCTAAGGCTTCCGGTGTGGAACAATTGAAAGTATGGAAGGCAATACCAGCCGTTGCGAAGGGACAGGCTTATAAAGTGTCCGCCCGTCACTGGGCGCTGAACGGGCCGATCGCCGACGAGATGAAAATAGATGACATTGTAAATATACTGGCAGCTAACCAATAGCTCATTATATGATTCGATAGAGAGTAAAGATCGTTCTCCCGGAGCCTGCTCTGGAGAAGGGCGATCTTTTTTAGTTATTGAAAATGATTATCATTCTCGGTACAATTAGCTTAGATTGGGTACGAAAGGGATGAGGCGATGGATGATCTGAAAATGGCCGAAGAGCGGGAATCGGGAAGAACGAGGGACCGTGATGCCAAAAGAGCAAGCACTCGCGCAACAAGTCAAGGAAACCATGGATTGGACGGGCGGATAACGCAGTCTATTCTGCCAGAGTCTTCTCATGAGGCAGCCCATTTGATTCGCGAGAGAAGAACGATTCGCAAATTCGTCAAGCAGTCCGTTCCGGAGCAGGAATTAACAGCCATGCTCAAGCTGGCAGCGGACACCGTGACATTAGAGCACGATAAAGAGGCTCTGCGATTTATTATATTTGCCAGTGAGGAAGGTAAGCGCAAAGCGGGGGCAGCCATTATGGCTGCTTATAGCAGTCAGGGCTTATACCGCTTGATGCCGGGAAAAGTTGTGCAGGCGATGGCTGAGCGAGTAGCACAAATTCCGCTGATTATGGCTGTTAGTATTCGGGAAGGGGCAGATCCTTCGTTCCATGATCGACAGTTGGCGGCGGCCAGTGCGATTGTACAGAGCTTCACATTGCTCGCCTGGGAGCGCAAATTAGGGCTGGTATGGAATACAGAGCCGATTATCGGGCATGAGGCGCTGACGGCTGGGTTGGGGCTTGCCGAGGATGAGCAGCTTGTATGCCTGCTATATATTGGCGGGTATGACAAGCTGCCCAAAGGCAAGCGTCGTACTCCTGCTGCCGATAAATGGACAGTGCTGGGGACACTGCCCGACAAGGAGGATGAGTCATGAGCATATATCCGATGATGGAGCAGATCCGGGAATGCGAACAGTTCGATGAGCGTCCTGTGGATGCTGAGCTGGTACAGACGCTGCTGGAGGAGGCGGTTTGGGCACCAAATCATCATTTACGCGAACCTTGGCGTTTCATTTGGGTGGCCAAGGACTATCGCGGCAAGCTGGAAGAGACACTCGATCTGTCGACGCAGTCAGAGATACGGGCGCAGATTCGTCAAGCTCCGGTTTGTCTCATTGTTGCTGCCCCAATACCGCAGGATGCCCGGGAGGCTAAGGATGACTTTTCCGCGGCCTGCTGCCTGATCCAAAATCTGCAGATCCTTGCCTCGGCGAGTGGGCTTGGGATGAACTGGTACTTGCCACTGCAGCAAGAAGGCGAGATTTTCTGCTCTGCTGCGGGCCTTCAAGCGAATGAGAGAATCGCCGGTGTGCTAGGCCTGGGTTATTTCAGGGGCGATAACATAAAAGAGTCTGATAATACGTCTGTACGGATCGATATCAGATAGGCAGAGGAGATGCGCAAAAGGGTTTTTTGATATCTATGAGCTTCCACGGAAAAGTGGAGGCTCTTTTTTTGTGGCTCCTAAGTCTTCAGCACTAAAAAATATTTTTTGGCCGGGGGGTTATTCGTTCAGGCTTCCAAGTTGATTCGACATAAAGTGAGCTTTTTCTATTTTATTTGATGTTATTTTTTTCACTATTAAATACATCAAAACCTCAATTGAGAGCATCTTCAGACAAAAAGCTTTAAAAATGCATTAAATAATTGATGATCTTGCTATAGAAAGGAGGACAAATGATGAAAGGAATCCCGCCCTAAAATGATATGCGGCAGGAAGTCGTTGTGGAGATTGCACCATCAAAGAAAGGGGAAGAACATGAACCCAAGACCATTCAAAAGGCTTATGGCGGTGGCACTCTCCATTCTCATAAGCCTTAATATTGCGCACGTTCCGAAAGCAGCGGCAGAAGAGCAAATCATCGAGCCTATGAATTGGAACGGCGTACAAAGTCTGATTAATGGAGCTTCTGATTATGCCACTATCGATCTGAGCAAGCTGGAGTCTCCATCTACAGGCGGGCTGTTTACAAGCGCTGAATTTATCACCATTAAAATTCCTCGAGGCAAATCCCTTACCATTAAGGGGAAATCGGGAACAACTTTCAAAAATACAGCGTTTGTATTTGAGGGAGATAACAACATTATCATTGAGGACCTCAATGTACAATCCGCGAATAATCACAATGGCACCACTAATGGCGGTGGTGTTGCGTACGCTCCTCTGTATTTTTCATATGGGGAGAACATTCTTACCCTCAGGGGAGTAAATAATGTTACGAGCGGACAATCATCAGTAGCAGATAATTATGGCGCAGCTTTAAATGTGAACAGTCAGGCAAGCTTGACGATCACGGAAGATACGCACGCCATTGAAGCAAGCCTGAATGCAACAGGCGGTGCAAGGGGAGCGGGTATCGGCGGCGGAGAACGAGGCGGCAGCGGCTCTATTGCAATTAGCGGCGGTACAGTCAATGCCAAAGGCGGCTCTTACGCTCCGGGTATCGGAGCAGGCGGCAGCGGCGGAACCATTGACAGCATCACCATCGCAGACGGTATTGTTACCGCGACGGGTGCCGATGGCGCTGCTGGCATAGGTCTCAGCTCTGGCACAGGCGGCCAAGTCAATAACATCACCATTAGCGGCGGTTCTATTACAGCAAAAGGTGCTTACCGCAGCATCTTTGACGGTGGCGGTGCGGGTATCGGGAGCGGCGCAGGAACCGACGGTAAGGTAGGCAGCATTGCCATTACCGGCGGATCTGTTGCAGCTACTGGTGAATCCGGCAGTGCCGGCGTCGGTGGCGGCAATAACAGCGGTGGCATAGATACTGTTAGAGTTACCGGCGGTATTATTACAGCGACTGCCGGCTCAAATGGCGCAGGGATCGGCGGTGGCAACAGAAGCGGCCCTGTAGGCAATATTACCATTGATGGCGGTACGATTACGGCGACCGGCGGTTCCAACGGCAAGGGCATTGGCAACGGCAATAACAGCGCTGTGGGCAGCATTATCATTAACGGCGGGTCTGTCAAGGCGCTTGACAGCAAGTCGGCGACCAGTGTGTTCCCTAGCCCAAGCAACAGCGCGGGATATGGAGTCTATCTCAATACGCTGACGATTCCGAGCCATATTAACGAATATGTGGCTGCAGGAAGCTTGAACGGTGTTGATTTCGCGGGTGAGCCTAATGCGCAGGCAGGTATCTATGGCATTCACGATGTGAAGACTCTGCCTAATGATATCAAGACGAACGGCGTATTGTATTTCTATCTGCCGACTTCCGGGGAAGTGGATGAAGAGATTCTCGTAACGCCAGCAAGCATTACTTATGGTACTTATGGAGCCAGTTATGTCCGGGGGAATCATGACAGTAACGCGCAGACCTTGGCGGAGACGCTCAAACTCGAAATTCTATCTCCTGAAACTGGAGGCACACCGCAAAAAGAACTCTCAGGCGCGATGTACACGGGTGCAATTACCTGGCATGACGTGACGAATGGCGGAGTGCTTAAAGGTAAATTTGCAGGAGAAACTGTCTATAAAGCATCGGTCGAGTTGAGGGCTATCAATAGCTACAGCTGGCCACCTACTTATGTCATGGTAGATGGTGGATCTGTATCCAATACGAAGGTGAATGGCACTGGTGTTGGCAATACCTTGACTTTTGATGTAGAGTTTCCTGCTACAGCGGCTGGTGAAGTCGAAGACGATCCAGAATCTGTGCCGGATCCGGGCCCTGCACCGGGATCTAATATATCTATATCTGTGGTAGTAAGTATCTGGAACGAGTTGAATAGAGCTATTGAATCGGCTATTCAAGAGAGAATCAATCTCGGAGCTTCCTCGATTACTATCGATCTGAGTCAATTACGTCCTACAGACGAGGTAACCACAGTCTCGATACCTAAGGATGAGACGGTTACCATAAAAGGGGTAGCAGGCAAGACGTTTGATAAGGTAGCTTTCCGGTTTGAGGGAAATAACAAGATTACGATTGAAAATCTGCAGGTCAAATCGGATGACCAGCACAAAAGTACTTATGATGCCAGACAAGGCCCGGCACCTTTGTATTTTGTATCCGGTGATAATGCCCTTGTTTTCAAAGGGGAAAATATTATCACAAGTGGACATACGACACTAGGACAGCAAGGCTATGGTGCAGCGGTAGGCATATCGTTTGGCAGCAATTTGACGATTTCAGGCGCGGCGGATGATGCCAACGCAAGCTTGACCGCGAATGGCGGTGTGAGCGGCGCCGGTATCGGCGGCGGGGAATCGAACACAGTCGGAAATATTGCTATCAATAGCGGTCGGATCATTGCCAATGGCGGTCGTTTTGCTCCAGGCATCGGCGCCGGAGGATCCAACGGGATCATGAGCGGTATTACGATTAATGGCGGGGTTATTACTGCCAATGGCGGCAGCAGTCTTCTTGGAAGCGGTGGTGGAGCGGGCATTGGCCTTAGCGCATCAGATGCTACTTCAGACTTACACGGCCAAATTGATCGTATTACGATCAACGGCGGTACTGTAGAAGCGGTCGGTGGTCCTGCAGCAGCAGGTATTGGCACTGGCCCGGGTTCTTCCGGGACAATTGGCAGTATCAAAATCAATGGCGGGACTATAACTGCAACTGGCGGTAATCGCGACGGTATTCTTTTATCCGGCGGTGGAGCTGGGATCGGTATCGGCAGAAACGACAGCGGAAGCATTGGCAATATCAGCATTGCTGGCGGCCAGATCGTTGCGACCGGCGGTCAAGGCTCCGCAGGCATTGGCGGAGGTCCTTGGGCGAAAAATGCAGTAGACAGCATTTTAATTTCCGGTGGTACTATCACCGCTAAAGGCGGTTCCGACGGTAATGGTATCGGCAAAGGCAGCGACGGTGTTGTCGGCGAGATTACTATAGATGGCGGTTCAGTTCAGGCTACCAACAGTAACTCGGTAACCAGCGTCTCTCCAAGGCCTGTCAACAGTGCGGGTCAAGCGGTTTACCTTAATACCCTTACTGTTCTTCGACACAGTGATCAATATGTGGCGGCAGCCAGTATTAATGGAGTGGATTGTGCAGATCTTCCGGACGCACAATCAGGTGTTTATGGTATTAAAGATGTGAGAATGCTGCCGAATGACAGCAAGGTGAACGGCAATCTGTATTTCTACTTGCCACCTTCTGGCGAGATAGAAGAAGAGGTTCTCGTAACGCCATCCAGCAATAATTATGGGGCATATGGTGCCCGTTATATTCGCAGAAGTCATGACGAGAATGCGCAGACACTAGCGGAGACAATTAAGGTTAACATCGTCGCTCCGAAAACGGGAGAAGCTCCTCAAACGGCGGTTTCGGATGTTAAGTTTACAGGTACAATCACCTGGTACAACAAGACAAATGGCGGCGAGGATTTTGCTGGCAGCACGTTTGCTGGAAATACGAAGTATTCGGCAACAGTAAAACTGAAATCATTGAATACTTATAGTTGGCCAACAACGATGTATATTTCAGTGAATGGTACAGTATCCAATATGAAAGTAACGGGTACGGGTGCCGGCAATAACCTGACTTTTGACGTTGAGTTCCCTGCTACGGAATTTATCACTTTAGGGGATCAGAGCATCGTCATGAAGGCTCCAGTCATCGGAGAGACACCTCAAGCTGAGGTAGCTGACGGAGACGGATTTACAGGGACTAGTCTAACTTGGTATGACGAAACAAACGGAGGAGTTCACAACGGCGTGTTTGCTTCAGGAACGGTTTACCGAGCAGCTGTTGTATTGACCTCCGGGGATAACTACAAATGGCCATTGATCGTACCTAGTATTACGGTAGATGGCGGAGTAGTAACCAACATCACAGTTGATGAGCTTGGTAGAGAATTAACTTTTGATGTTGTTTTCCCAATGACACCAACCGTGACCGCACCGGATGGTTCTACCATCACGGATAATGGAGATAGCACAGTAACTGTAGAACTGCCAAGTGGTTCGACAGTAACCGTACCGTCTGGTTCGAACGTAACGGATAACGAAGACGGCACAGTCACTGTGGAGGTCCCAAGCGGCCCAACAGTAACCGTCCCGGAAGGCTCAACCGTAACGGATAACGAGGATGGCACAGTCACTGTAGAGGTTCCGAGTGGCCCGACAGTAACGGTCCCAGGTGGCTCAACCGTAACGGATAATGAGGACGGCACAGTAACCATAGAACTGCCAAGCGGTTCGACGGTAACCGTCCCGGATGGTTCGGTCGTAACGGATAACGGGGATGGCACAGTAACCATAGAACTGCCAAGTGGTTCAACGGTAACTGTACCGAATGGCTCGGTTGTAACAGATAACGG